>NZ_CALIWN010000046.1:0-75765 GCF_938046485.1 uncultured Aggregatibacter sp.
AAACTGTTGCTAAATTATTTAATGAATTAGGACCACGTTTTGCACAACGTGCAGGTGGTTACACCCGCATTCTTAAATGTGGTTTCCGTGCAGGCGATAATGCACCAATGGCTTACATTGAATTAGTTGATCGTCCTGAAGTTTCTTCTGAAGAAGTAGCGGCGGAATAAAAGTTCATTCTACTAAAACTAGAGACTGAAGGCTGTATAGTCTTCAGTCTTTTTTTTTACTCATTAATTTGGATTTCAAAAAATGACAAAGAAAAAAGTAAAACTTGGTAGTAATACAATTGCCTTAAATAAACGCGCTAGACATGATTACTTTATTGAAGATGAAATCGAAGCAGGACTTGAGCTACAAGGTTGGGAAGTAAAGTCTATGCGAGCAGGTAAGGTAAATATTAGTGATAGCTATGTTATTTTCAAAAATGGTGAAGCCTTTTTGTTTGGCTCAATGATACAACCTCTCAGCGTAGCTTCTACACATATTGTTTGTGATCCGAGTCGTACACGTAAGTTGCTCTTAAAACAACGTGAGTTAGATTCTTTATTTGGGAAAACAAACCGAGATGGATTTACGTTGATTGCGCTTTCTTTATATTGGAAAGGTGCCTGGGCTAAAATCAAAATTGGTTTAGCGAAAGGGAAGAAGCAACATGATAAACGTGATGATATCAAAGAACGTGAGTGGCGCGTTGCGAAAGATCGTATTATGAAGAATTCAAATAAAGGTTAACCAATATAAAAATAACCCAAATCTTGAGATTTAGGTTATTTATAACTGATTATTTAAATAAGCGTCTGCTTCGATGGATTTCAACGCGTTTGAATTGACTGATTAAAACGAAGAGGAATATCAGTAAATACACTGCAAATATCACCACAATCCATTGTGCCATAGAAAGCCCTAGCCAAGACCATACTTCGTCACTGCAAGAACCTGTGGGATGAAATAATACCGGGAACCATTGATCCAATGGTAAGGTTTGTGGAAATTCAGGTAAGTAAGAACATTGATTCCAAGGTGCCGGGTGGAGTTGGTAGTCGACATGTTTGATCGAAATAAATAATCCTTTGACCGCACTTAAAAAAGCAACGATTAACGCCAATACGCGCATGATTAAAAAACGTGGAGCAATTAGGCCGATTATGCCGGCAAAGGCGATACCAAATAATGCCACACGTTCATAAATACACATTACGCAGGGCTGTAAGCCCATGCCATACTGGAAATAAAGTGCAGTGCCTTCTAACGCTAATGCTGAAATCAATAACAATAACCAACCGGAACGTTGGACGGAAAGTGTTTTGAAAAGATGTAGCATTGCGTTTTTTCCTCTCTATTTTAATTAACCTTCAAATTTATTAAATTGGCATAATTAAACCTAAATTGGTTAGCCAAATAGTCATTGATGGCAAAATATATTCTACGGCAAATAAACCTACTAAAGACAGCACAATGGTATAAGGCAATGCCATGTAAACCATTCTACCATAAGATAGGTTAATTAGGGGGGCGAGTGATGATGTCAACAGGAATAAGAACGCCGCTTGTCCGTTCGGTGTTGCAACGGAAGGCAAGTTAGTTCCAGTATTAATTGCAACAGCTAACAACTCAAATTGATGTGGCGGGATAATGTTCGCAGATAATGCGTTTTTCGCTTCGTTAATGTACACCGTTGCCACAAATACGTTATCGGAAATAGCAGAAAGTAAACCATTGAAAGCATAAAATAGGGTGAGTTGAGTACTTTCTTCTGCTGATAGAACATAATGAATAATTGGTGCGAAAAGTTTTTGGTCGATAATAACAGCAACAATCGTGAAGAATACGACTAAAAGTGCGGTAAACGGTAAGGATTCTTGGAATGCTTTACCCAATGCGTGTTCGTTGGTAATGCCACAGAACGAGGTGCATAGAATGATAATACTTAATCCGATTAAACCCACTGAAGCCAAGTGGAAAGCCAATCCAATAATTAACCAAACTCCAATTATTGCTTGGATAATGAGTTTCAAACGTTCTTGTTTGGTCAGTTTTTTCATATTGGCACGATCAAAATCAGCCAGAACTTCCCAGACTTTTTGTGGTAATTTTGCTCCGTAGCCAAACAAGTGAAATTTTTCTAACAAGACACAGGTTAAGATACCACAAATAAATACGGGCACAGTCACCGGTGCCATACGGAAGAAGAATTCAACAAAGTTCCAACCTGCTTGATCGGCAATAATTAAATTTTGAGGCTCACCCACCATGGTCATTACTCCGCCTAAAGCTGTACCAACGCCGGCATGCATCATTAAGCTGCGTAAAAAGGCGCGGAATTGTTCTAAGGTTTCATGATGATTACCGATTTTTTCGTCATTAGTGATATCTGTAGAATCGTAAAATGTCCCACCGGAAGCAACTTTGTGATATACACCGTAAAATCCCATGGCGACACTGATAATTACCGCAACGACGGTTAATGCATCTAAAAAGGCAGATAAAAACGCCGCACTAAAGCAAAATGCCAATGATAAGACCAGTTTTGAGCGAATATTGAGTAATAACTTGGTGAAGACAAAGAGCAATAATTGCTTCATGAAGTAAATGCCTGCTACCATAAACATTAATAACAAAATTACTTCAAAATTAGCCAAGACTTCTGCTTTTATGTGCTCCGGTTTTGTCATCCCGATAATGATCGCTTCAATGGCAAGCAAACCACCGGGTTGTAACGGGTAGCATTTTAATGCCATACCCAAGGTAAAAATAAATTCAACAACTAATAACCAACCGGCCCAAAAGGGAGTGATGAAAAATAAAATCGGGTTGAGGATAAGAAAGGTAATGATGGTGATTTTGTACCAATCCGGACTGGTTCCCAAAAAGTTTTTAAGAAATGCTTGTGTATAACTACGATCATCCATAAATGATGTCCCCTACATCGAATATCAAATAACGCTAAACTACGCTATTCTAGGTAAATAAGTTTCAACTGTGTCAAAAATCCTAAATGATGTCAATGAATTTACCAAATAATTATCTCATTGTAATGTCTAGCAGTTTCAACGATAATAAGGACGCTGTTATTACTTATTGAACAAGAATCTTATGAATAATACCCCTCCTCTCTTGAAGGCACAAAGTCCCGCGGCCTTAGCTGAAGAATATATTGTGAAGAGCATTTGGAGTCATCATTTTCCACCAGGATCAGATTTACCGGCAGAGCGGGAATTAGCAGATAAAATTGGTGTGACGCGCACTACATTACGTGAAGTGTTACAACGCTTAGCGCGAGATGGCTGGTTAAATATTCAACACGGTAAGCCGACAAAAGTCAATGATATTTGGGAAACCTCCGGTTTAAATATTCTAGAAACCATGATTCAATTGGATGGCACTCGTCAGCCTTCGCTTATTGCAAATATGCGTTCGGCGCGTACCGATATTTCAATGATTTACATTCCTAAAGCCTTTAGACGGGCACCGGAACAATCTTTACGTATTTTACAACCGTTAGATACATTACAAGATACGGCGGAAGATTACACAAAATTTGACTATGACGTCTTCCGTAATCTTGCGTTTGCTTCTAATAATCCGGTGTATGGTTTAATTTTAAATAGTTTTAAGAATTTATATTCCCATATTGGCATGTTTTACTTCCAAAATGAAGAAGCACGCCTTTTGGCAAAGCGTTTTTATGCAAATTTGATGGACATTTGCCAACGTCAAGCCATCGATGAGGTGGCACCTTGCGTATTGCAGTATGGCAAGGACAGCGGAGCGATTTGGGCAAGTATGCAGACGCAATTACCAGAGAATTTTGCAGCAGAGTCGCTTAAGTGAAATGACACCGTGAGTCGGCTAAGCCTATCCTATAAAAACGTGGTTAAAAATAACCGCACTTTTAATCCCCAGTAGCTTGTCCAGCCTGTTGTGGCTAAGTCCATTTTACCTTGATGCAAAAGAATAATCGTCGGTGTCACACTCACACCCCATTGATTTGCTAGTGCACCATGGGGATCATTGACAGTCGTAAATTCGTATTGATGTTCCTTAAGATAATCAGTGACATCCTGCGCAGAACCAGAGCGTAAGGCAATGGAAACGACAGGATAGCCTTCTTTTGCCAGCGCGTTAATTGTCGGCGAGGTGTAACGGCAATAACCACACCAGGTTCCCCAAAAATAGACAATAGTGGGTTTGTCCTGCGTCAGTTGTGGTAGAAAAAACGGATTTCCTTGCAAATCGTATAATGCCGTTGCGTTAATATCTTCCGGCACAGTCGGTTTACGAATAAAATCCATGAGGTTACTCATCACCAGCAAGGTGAGAAATAGCGAAAGGATGTTTTTGAGAAATTTTTTGTAGTTAATGGCTTTCACGGCGATCTCTTGCTTCGTGCTTTGTTCCTTTGGCTAACATTCTAAGCTGTAAAATCAACCGCTCTTTTAGCTGTTCCCGTTCTGCTTTGCTCATATCTAACGCATTGGCACCAGCGGTGAATACGATGGTCACCATGCCTTCTGCCTGTACATAAGCGATATATTGCGAATAATTATTTTTGCGTGCGATGTATTCCGAGAGTTCATCAATGAAATGCTTAATCTCTCGAGCCGCCGCCGTACGAAAAGCTTGTGAGGTGCCGGAACTTTCTCGTAACAATAAGCGGAAGACGTTTGGGCTGTTATGGATAAATTCAAAGAACGTTTCCACTGAAATGACAATCACACTCCCGCCGCTGGCAATGCGTTTACGGGCTTGACGCATGAGTTGGCGAAGGGTTAAACCTGCTTCATCTACCATCGTTAAGCCTAATTCGTCCATATCACGGAAGTGGCGATAAAAAGAGGTCGGCGCGATGCCGGCTTCACGGGAAACTTCCCTTAAACTCAGGTTGGAAAAGCTTTTTTCTGCTGTCAGTTGGTTAAATGCCGCATCAATGAGTGCGCGACGGGTTTTTTCTTTTTGCTGCGCGCGAATACCGACCATGAAATGCTCCGTTAAGATAAAATCGATTTAACCGAATTCGTAATAGCCTCGGCAATGCGTTCATAACGAGCGCGGAGCGGTGAGCCGGGGCGATAAACCAAAATAACATCTCGAGAAGGTTCGGGTTGGCATGGCAAATATTTCACGCCGCCGCGTTCACCTTCGCTTAGCACGGCTAACTCCGGCATTAAAGTCATGCCGGCATTGGCAGCGACCATATTACGCAAGGTTTCCAAACTGGTCGCTTGGAAATGAGAATTTTCTTTTGCACCGGCGGTAAAACAATAGCCAAGGGCTTGGTTGCGCAGGCAGTGACCATCATCGAGCATTAACATTTCACGATCTTTTAACATGGACATTGGAATGGTTTGTTCTTTTGCCCAAGGATGATTTTCAGCAACGGCCAATAACATTCTTTCTTTAAATAATGATACTTCAATAAACGGTTCGGTTTCACGTACGGATGCTACAATGGCGCAATCTAAGCGGCCGGTTTCAAGCTGCTCCAATAATTGATGGGTCTGCGCTTCGTAGAGAAAGAGTTCCAAATCCGGGAACGCATTTTGTAATGCCGGGACAATATGAGGCATTAAATAAGGACCTATTGTCGGGATCACGCCAACATGTAACGGACCGGTCATTTCTTTGCCTTGGTTACTTGCCATTTCTTTCAAGAGTTTTACTTCACGCAATACGGTTTTAGCCTGATCTACCAACAATAAACCCGATTGTGTAAAGAGCACTTTACGACTGGTACGTTCCAATAAAATGATGCCAAGTTCGTCTTCTAATTTGCGAATTTGACCGCTTAGCGTCGGTTGGCTCACATGACAGGCGTCTGCTGCACGACGAAAATGCTTGTGTTCTGCAAGGGCAACAAGGTATTCTAAATCACGGATATTCATATGTCCTCATTATAGAAAGTAGCAATTAAAAGAATAGAATTAATTGATTGTGACTATATCACAATTTTATCTATAATTCATACCATCTTTAAAAACTGCCTGTAATTTAGGCTGGCTTTCTAATTCATAGCAACACTTATAGAATAGGAGAAAAACTTATGTCTACTATGGAAGGAAAAAAAGTTCCTCAGGTTACATTCCGTACTCGTCAAGGTGACAAATGGGTTGATGTAACTTCATCTGAATTATTTGATAACAAAACCGTTATCGTTTTCTCTTTACCGGGCGCATTTACCCCAACTTGCTCTTCTTCTCACTTACCACGCTACAATGAATTAGCACCAGTATTCAAAAAATACGGCGTTGACGACATTCTTGTGGTTTCCGTGAACGATACTTTCGTTATGAATGCATGGAAAGAAGATGAAAAAGCAGAAAACATTACTTTTATTCCGGATGGTAACGGTGAATTTACCGAAGGCATGGGTATGTTGGTAGGTAAGGAAGATTTAGGTTTCGGTAAACGTTCATGGCGTTATTCTATGCTCGTGAAAAACGGCGTAGTAGAAAAAATGTTCGTTGAGCCAAACGAACCAGGCGATCCGTTCAAAGTATCTGATGCAGATACTATGTTGAAATACATCGCACCACAACACCAAATTCAAGAATCTGTTGCAATCTTCACTAAACCGGGCTGCCCATTCTGTGCGAAAGCAAAACAAATGTTGCATGAAAAAGGCTTGAACTTCGAAGAAATCGTGTTAGGTCATGATGCTACTATCGTAAGTGTACGTGCAGTTTCCGGCCGTGCAACTGTGCCGCAAGTATTTATCGGTGGTAAACACATTGGCGGTAGCGATGATTTAGAAGCGTACTTCGCAAAATAATTCCAACAACAATAAGAAAACCCTTCTTTTGGGCGCTAAATATAGCGCCCTTTTTTACATTAATAATGCGGCGGTGGGGTTTCTTCTGCCTGAGTGGCAATGTTGGAGGGTTGTACATCTTTCAGTTTATTCACTAAATAACGAAGTTGTACCTGCATTTTATCAATTAGAAATTGTTGTTCGATAAGCGCTTGATTCAATTCTTCAATGATAGTTTCTTGGAAAGTCAATTTCATTTCTAATTCGGCAATTCGTGGTTCTAAATTTTTCGATATCGACATAATAATTCCTAAATAAATGTTGTGAATTTATTGAATCCGTTTTACTCTATGACTTCGTGTTTCATGTATTATAAAGGATCTAACATCATGTTAAAATTTCAAAAATTGTCAACTGTTGCACTTATGCTCGCAAGCGTTCTTTCTGCTAATGCATTTGCCGATACGCAAACTGAGGCAAAACCGGAAGCTGCAAAAGCAGAAGCGACTGAAATGAAAGCGGCAGATGCAAAAAAAGAAGGTTCATTTAATGACGAAGCTTCTTACGCGGTTGGTGTTTTGTTTGGTTCAGATTTACAAGGTTTAATTGATGCACAAAAAGGCGTGATCGATTACAACAGTGATAAAGTCGTTGCCGGTATTGCAGACGTGCTAGGCGGCAAAGTTAAGTTAGAAAACAATAAAGAAATTACCTCTGTCTTACAAGAAATTGATGGCAAATTAAAAGCCGCAAGCGAAGAAAGATTTGCAGCAGCAGCGAAGAAAGCGGAAGAAGAAGGTAAAAAATTCGCAGAAGAATTTGCGAAAAAAGACGGCGTGAAGAAAACGCCATCCGGCTTGTTATACCGTGTTGTTGATGCAGGTAAAGGCAATCCGATCAAAGAAACAGATGTCGTTAAAGTACATTACACCGGTAAATTAGCAGATGGCACCGTATTTGACAGTTCACGTGAACGTAACGTACCGGCAGAATTTCCGTTAAATCAAGTGATTAAAGGTTGGACCGAAGGTCTGCAATTAGTGAAAAAAGGCGGTAAAATTGAATTAGTATTACCGGCTGATTTAGCGTATGGCAAAGAAGGTGCTGGTGCGAGCATCCCACCGAATGCGACACTCTATTTTGATGTCGAAGTCTTAGATGTGATTCCAGAGAAAAAATAATTAAAACCTTTGAAAAATGACCGCACTTTTAGAGCCTTGCATTTAAAAGTGCGGTTTCTTATTTGAATAAAATGCATATGCACATTCATGTTAACGGATAAACGCCCTTTTACTGACGAAGATCGCACAATCTTAAATTCCTATATTGCCGTGGTTGACGGTGTCAGTGCGCTCATCGGGCAACATTGTGAAATCGTTCTACATTCTTTTGAGGATTTAGAACACTCCGCCATTTACATCGCCAACGGACATAACACCAACCGCCAAGTGGGCTCGCCCATGACGGATTTTGCGTTGCGTTCGTTGCACAATATGAAATCGGAAAGCGTCAGCAAACCGTATTTTACCCGCGCCAAGAAAAGCAGTGGCTTGATGAAGTCGGTGACTATCGCGATTCGTAACAGCGCAAAACGTATCATTGGCCTGCTTTGCATCAACATTAATTTAGATGTGCCTATGTCGCAATTCCTACAAAACTTTATTCCAGCATCGGATCATGGTGAAACCTCTGCGGTGAACTTTGCCAGTTCGGTGGAGGAATTGGTGGTTCAAACCGTGGAAAAAACCATTGAGGAAGTCACTTCTGACCGCATGGTGGCAAATAATAATAAAAATCGCCAAATTGTCGTTTCGTTGTATGAAAAAGGCATTTTCGACATTAAAGATGCCATCAATTTGGTGGCGGAACGCCTCAATATTTCCCGTCATACCGTGTATTTATACATCCGCCAAATTAAACAGGATCAGGACGAGTAATCATGGATTATGTATTGGTGGTTAAACAGCCGGTTTATGGGAGCCAAGGCGCTTTTCTTGCCTATCAGTTAGCACAAGAACTGGTTCACAAACATCACATCCGCCAAATCTTTTTCTATCAAGACGGTGTCAGCAATGGCAATGCCTTGGTATATCCCGCCAATGATGAATTCAATTTAGTCAAAGCATGGCAAGCGTTTTCTCGCCAATTTAATGTGCCGTTACATTTATGTGTTGCCGCGGCGCAACGCCGTGGCGTGGTGGATAGCGATTCGGCGGCGGATAGAAGTGCGGTCAGTTTGGCGGACGTTTTTCAACTTGCCGGCTTAGGTGAATTTAGCCAAGCCTTGCTACAAGCAGATCGAGTGATTACCCTATGACTAAACTTGCTTTTATTTTTCGTCATGCGCCTTACGGCACGGCCAATACGCGAGAAGGATTAGATGCGCTGCTTGCCGCGACGGCATTTTGTGCCGAAGAAGACATTGCGGTGTTTTTCCTAGATGACGGTGTGTTGAACTTGCAAAAACAGCAACAAGCGGAAGTCGTCTTGCAAAAAGACACGGCAAGTGCGTTGAAATTATTGGATTTATACGACATTGAACAGCGTTATGTGTGCGCGGATTCACTGCAACAATTTCAGCTGACATCGTCGGATTTCGTCTTGGATTGTGATGTGTTGTCGCGTCAAGCGTTGTTACAAATCCTGCAACAAAGTGAAAAAATTTTGACTTTTTGATTATGCTTTATACTTTTTCTCAAGCCCATTATTCACAAACAGAACTGGAACATTATTTGCTAAATGCCACGGCGCAGGATGCGGTGGTGTTATGGCAAGATGGCGTGTTGTTGGCGCTAAAACACGCGGATGTGTTGGCGCGTTGTCATGCTTCCTGTTTTGCCTTAGAGAACGATATTTGGGCGAGAAATTTAACCGCACTTCTGCCAAATGATGCAAAAGTGCGGTCCATTTCGTTAGCGGATTTTGTTGCGCTCAGCGAACAATATTTTCCGCAAATTGCGCTATAAAGAATGCGTTAAATTTCATATTCCACGCAAACGGGAATTTTTGCCTGCAACAAGAATTGCTTAGTGCGTTCATGTTGTGGATTTTCAAAAAATTCGCGCGCGCTGTTTTGTTCCACTACATTCCCGTCAGCCATCAAAATGACGCGATCCGCCACATCACGGGCAAATTGCATTTCATGGGTGACGATAATCATCGTCCAGCCTTCCTGAGCTAGCAGTTTTAAGGTTTGTAGCACTTCGCCCACTAATTCCGGATCCAACGCCGAGGTCGGTTCATCTAGCAAAATAATATCCGGTTGAACCGCTAGTGCGCGGGCAATGCCTACTCGTTGTTGCTGACCACCGGAAAGTTGCGATGGATATAAGTGCATTTTGTCTTTTAAGCCCACTTTGGTAAGCAATTCCACGGCACGTTGTTCCGCTTCCGCTTTGCTTTTCTTTTGCACTACAACCATGCCTTCCATCACATTTTCAAGTGCAGTGCGATGGGGGAACAAATTGTATTGCTGAAATACCATGGAAGAGCGACGACGTAATTTCAATTCATCGGCTTTGCTGATTTTGTGAGAAAAATCCAATGTTAAACTTCCATCACAAAAACGCAGTGTGCCAAGTTCAGGTCGTTCCAATAAGTTTAGGCAGCGTAAAAAGGTGGTTTTGCCCGAGCCGGACGGACCGAGAATCGCCACGACTTCGCCTTTTTCAATGTGAAAATCGATCCCTTTTAGCACCGCATTGCCATTAAATGTTTTATGAATATTGTTCACTTCTAACATGTGATTTCCTTAGGCCTTGAGATGACGGGATAGGCGTTGTTCCAAGCGATCTTGCGCAAAGGATAAAATCAAACAAATGCACCAGTAAATCAGCGCGGCCTCGCTATAAATCATAATAAATTCATAGTTTTCCGCAGTGATGTTTTGTGCCACGCGAAACATTTCCGTCACTAATACTAACGACGCCAAAGACGTATCTTTCACGTTGCTGATAAAGGTATTTGCTAATGGCGGCACCGATACGCGCAAGGCTTGCGGCATGATGGTGCGAGTGAAAGTTTGATAATAATTCATGCCGATGGAATAGGAGGCTTCCCATTGTCCTTTCGGAATAGATAAAATCGCCGCGCGAATGGTTTCTGAAGCGTAAGCGCCGATATTAATGGAAAAGGCGATAATTGCCGTTGGAAACGGATCGAGCTTAATCCCTACTTCCGGTAATCCGTAGAAAATAATGAAAATCTGCACCAACATCGGCGTACCGCGAATGGTGGAAACATAAATACGGCAAAGTATTTGCAATAAACGCATGCCGAAATTTGGTTTTTCCACAATGCGAATCAACGCCACAACTAACGCGATAGCTACTCCAGCAAAGAAAGAAATCACCGCCAGCGGAATGGTTTTATCAATAGCCGCTTCTAACATAGGCCAAAAAGAGCTGATGACCTCATCAGCTCTTTCTGCATTCATAAACGGAAGTGAGGCGAGAAAATTATTGAGTAATGTCATCACCGAACCATTTGATTGAAATTTGTTTCAAGGTGCCGTCTTTTCTTAGCTCTTCCAATGCTTGGTTAATTTTTTCGACCAGCGGTTCCTCACCTTTTAATACCGCGAAGCCGGAAGGCACTTTGTCATCCCGTTTTACGGCAATTTTTAAACCGGAATTTGGTTGTTTCTTGAAGTAATCCAAGACTGCCAAGTGGTCGTTCACGGTAGTTTCAGCACGATCTTGGGTAATCAATTTTAAGGCTTGTGCCAAACCTTCGACGACGATGAGTTCTGCCCCATTCGCTTTGGCTATTTTGCCGTAGTTGCTGGTTAAGGATTGTGCTGCTTTTTTACCTTTCAAATCTTCAAAAGTTTTGATGCTATTGTCGCTTTCTTTGGTCACGATAACCGCAGTGGAATAGTTATACGGCGCAGTGTAAAGGTATTTTTTCAAGCGTTCCGGGCTTGGATTGGTTTGGTTGGCAATTAAGTCGAAACGTTTGGCATTCAAACCGGCGTACATAGAATCCCACTGGGTTTCGTTAAATTGAATTTTTAAGCCTAAACGTTGTGCCACCGCTTCAATCACTTCTACGTCAAAGCCGGTTAACTTACCGCTGTCATCATGGAAGGTGAATGGCGCATAAGTGCCTTCGGTGCCTACTAATAAGGTTTTGGTTTTTTCTACGCGATCGGAAATTTCTCCAGCGAGGGCTTGGGTCGCCATGCCGAAAACTAAACCGGATAATAAGAATGTTTTTGCAATAAATGATTTTTTCATAAAGTGTTCCTTTTTTGATAAGGTGAAGTGCGGTGGATTATTACAGTAAGTTTTTAGAAAGCAAAATAATTGTTTTCTCTAGGTTATAACTGAAAGCAATAAAATCCGCCGATTTATTCATCAGCGGTATTTATCCAAGAAACGGTAATAGTTCACGCCGATTTTTAATGCCAGCTTCTTCACTAATTTGCCACCGAATACTGAAGGCACTTTTAATTTACTGAAGATAGCCAAGCGTTCGTCGTTGCCTAAAATGGCTTCTGCGACAATGCGACCGGCCAAACCGGTGAGCGCTACGCCGTGGCCGGAATAGCCGTGGGCGAAATAAATATGTGGCGAAATGCGTCCGAAATGGGGATTGGAATTGATGGTCATATCGATAGGGCCGCCCCAACCATAATCAATTTTAACGTGTTCCAACTGTGGGAAAACGCGCAACATATTGTGTCGCATGACCTCAATCATGTTTTTCTCGGAACTGGAATCGCTACCAAACAATAAGCGGTTGTCGGCGCTTAAGCGGTAATAATCCAGCAAATAATTGCTGTCGCACACAGACATGCCGTTGTTGATCACGGAATCAGCCGTGGCTTGATCAAGCGGTTCAGTGGCGATGATAAAACTTTCTACCGGTAGAATTTTACGGGCAATGCCACGGTGAATACTTTTTGGTAGTACATCAATGTAGGCGTTAGTCGCCAACACCACATCTTTGGCGACAACGAGGCTTTTATCTGTTACGACTTCAATGTCTGTTGCTTTTTCACGCAAATCCACCACAGGCGATTGCTCATAAATACGCACGCCCAAATCCAAACACGCTTTTGCCAAACCTAAGCAATAATTGAGCGGATGCAAATGCCCGGAATTACTGTCATACAACGCACCACAATAAATTTTGCTGCCGAGATGTTGTTCCAGTTTTGCCTTGTCCCATAGCTGCATATGTTGATAGCCAAAAATTTCGTGGCTGGCTTTTTCAATAGCGATTAAATCTTCCATACGACGCTCGTTGAGCGCTAACGTGGCATAGCCTTTCTTCCAATCACACTCAATACCGTATTTCGCAATGCGTTCATCAATAATATCAATGGCTTCTAAGGACATTTGCCATAGCTTACGGGCAGTTTCCAAGCCTACTTGTTCGATATATTCATCGATGCCGTCTTCAAAACCGTTAATGGCTTGCCCGCCACTACGCCCCGATGCGCCAAAGCCGACCCGTGCGCCTTCCAGTACGATCACGCTTTTGCCTTGTTCTGCAAGTTCTAATGCTGTGGATAAACCGAAAAAGCCTGCACCGACAACGCACACGTCAGCAGATTCTTTTTGATTTAACGGCGGTAACTCAAAATGTTGGTTACGGGTGACGGAATAATAGGATTCAATATGTTCTTGATGTGAAAACGCTAGCATAAATAAACGCCTGTAATGAAAAGTGGGTGCATATTACTACGCAAGGGGGAGAAGTCAATATTTGAACAAACACACGAAAAAGTGCGGTCAATTATAAGCCTGTTTTAGGGTATCTTTGATAAAAATAAACTCTCTTCCATTTCATTACAAAAATAAAAATAATTCTCATACACGTCTATATTCCTTTTATTTTATTTTTTATAATAAACCCTGGCTTATCGTCACCATGTGTCACTTGCGAAAAGTGATTGTTCGCAAGGAAATGAGCGTGTTGTCGAGAGGAAGACAGGATTCGTTAAACAAAAGTACGCTGCCTGCGTACTTCTTTTTTATTTTTAGGAGTTTCTATCATGATGATAGATAAACGGCTGATAAGCACAGTCGCGGATAGCAAAAAATGGATTGCTATTAATGTCTTATGGAACTGGGTTGCCTTAATCGGCGGGATTATAAGTGCGGTGGTATTTGCCATTTGTTTGCAGTGGGCGTTTGAGCGCACACTTACGCTACAAAGTGCGGTCATTTTTACCGTTGTTTTGGTTGCTTGTTTGGCGTTGCGTGCTTGGGCGGGCAAAATGGCGGTGAAAGCTTCCTATAAAGCGAGTACGCAAGTGAAACATAAATTGCGCACGCTGATTTATCAAAAATTATCTTCTATGCCGCTGAATCAGGTTAACCAACAATCTACCTCTTCGGTGATCCAAGTGGCATCTGAAGGGGTGGAACAGCTGGAAATTTATTTCGGACGTTATCTTCCGCAATTGTTTTACAGCCTGCTTGCGCCACTCACGTTGTTTGTTTTTCTGGTCTTTTTTAACGCACCGACCTCATTAATTCTTTTGGTTTGCGTGCCGTTAATTCCAATGTCCATCATTGCGGTAAATAAAATCGCGAAACGTTTGTTGGCGAAATATTGGTCTATTTATGTGGGTTTAGGCAGCAGCTTTTTGGATAACCTACAAGGCTTGATTACCTTAAAAATCTATCAAGATGACGATTACAAAGCTAAACAAATGGATATCGAAGCGGAGAATTTCCGTACCATCACCATGAAAGTGCTGACCATGCAGCTGAACTCCGTTTCTTTAATGGATTTATTGGCTTACGGCGGTGCGGCGTTGGGAATTTTGACGGCGCTTTTACAATACCAAGACGGTAATTTAAGCATTTTTGGTGTCATTTTATTCATTTTGCTTTCTTCTGAATTTTTTATTCCGTTACGCTTACTCGGTTCTTTCTTCCACGTCGCGATGAACGGCAAGGCGGCTTCAGAAAAAATCTTTACGCTGCTAGATACGCCGGTAGAAGAAAACAAAAGTGCGGTGGATTTTCCGGCTAAAAATGAAGTCAGCGTGCAAATTAAGGATTTACATTTTGCCTATTCTGCAGAGAAACCGGCCATTAACGGCTTAAACCTTAATATTCAACCGAAGCAATTAACGGTTTTTGTGGGTAAAAGCGGTTGCGGTAAATCCACGCTGGTTTCTTTGCTCATGGGCTTTTACCAAGCGCAGCAAGGGGAAATTTTGTTTAACGGCGTCGATATTAAACAAATTAACCGTCATTCCTTATATCGTCATGTTTCGTTGGTAAGCCACAGCAGCTACATTTTCAAAGGCAGCCTCAGAGAAAATATGTTGATGGCATTGTCCGATGCTTCTGATGACGCCATTTATCAATGCTTGGAACAAGTGAATTTGGCGAATTTCGTCCGTGAAAACGGCGGGTTAGACATGATGTTATTAAGTCGCGGAACCAACTTGTCCGGCGGTCAAATTCAACGTTTAGCGTTGGCGCGAGCGTTGTTGCACAATGCCGACTTATACGTTTTCGATGAAGCCACCAGTAACATCGACGTAGAAAGTGAAGAAATCATTCTGCAATTTATTCAACAGCTTAAACACGAAAAAACTATCGTCATGATTTCTCATCGTCTCGCGAATGCGGTGAATGCCGACCAAATTTATGTGTTACAAAGCGGTCACTTGGCAGAATCAGGCGATCATGCTTCTTTAATGACTGAAAACGGAATTTATGCAGAAATGTTTAATCAACAAAAGAACTTAGAAAATATCAGAACGGGGGCAAATCATGCGTAAGAACGGATTTGTCGTCATGTGGCAGCTCATGAAATTGGTGACGCCGTTGGCACATATCATGAGTTTCACCATTATTATGGGCACCCTCGGTTTCCTTAGCGCTATTTTCATTATGGTGCTAGGTGCCATGGGCTTGTCGGAATTGCTTAACTTCCACACCCACTTAAATTTATCGCAAATTTTGACCGCACTTATTGTGCTGGCGGTAGCGCGTGGCATTTTGCGTTATTTGGAGCAAATGTCCGGCCATTACATCGCCTTCAAATTATTGGCGTTGTTGCGCGACAAAGTGTTCAGTGCATTACGTCGTTTGGCGTTTGTAAAATTGCAGGACAAACAATCCGGTCAATTGCTTTCCTTGGTCACCAATGATATTGAATTGTTGGAAGTGTTTTATGCGCACACCATCGCGCCGATCGCCATTGCTTTTTTAACCTCCGGTATTTTATTGGCGGTGTTCGCGCATATTTCTTGGTGGTTCGTGTTGGTAGCATTTTTAGCCTATGTCACCATCGGTATTATTTTGCCTATTGTCACCACCCAAATGGCACGTGAAGATGGCCGCAAATACCGTGACTTAGTTGGCGAAATGAACGATTTCTTCCTCGACAGCATTCGCGGCATGAAAGAAATTCAACTTTTCGGTAACGAGGAAAAACGCTTACAGGAAATCCACCAGCGCAGTGAAAAAATCGACCAAGCCTTTTTAAAAATCAAACAACAAGAAGGCAACGTGCGTTCGTTCACGGAAATCGCGGTGTCTTTCTTCAATATCGTGATTTTATTGGTGGGCTTAACCCTCTTTGCTTATGATTACATTGATTTTGCCGGTTTGCTCATTGGTGTGATTTTATTGATGTCCAGTTACGGCCCGGTGATTGCTTTAAGTAATCTGTCCAACAACTTATTGCAAACCCTCGCCAGCGGCGAACGTGTCTTGGCCTTATTGGCAGAACAACCGGAATTAAAAGACGTAGAAAACGGCGTGAATATCACTGACGTGCAGCAAATTAACGTAGAAAACGTCAGCTTTGCTTATGTGGACGAACAAATTTTGTCTGATGTGAATTTACAGCTCAATAAAGGCGAAATTCTCGGTATTCATGGTCGCAGCGGTAGCGGTAAAAGTACCCTTTTGAAATTAATGATGCGTTTTTACGATCCGCAACAAGGCCGTATTTGCATTAACGATACGGACTTAAAAAACATTAATACGGTGAATTTGCGCGACAATATTGCTTACATCACCCAACAAACCTATATTTTCAATGAAACAGTGTATGAAAATATTGTGTTGGCAAACCGCAAGGCAACGAAAGAGCAAGTGATTGAAGCAGCGAAAAAAGCCTCTATTCATGAATTTATCATGAGTTTACCGGAAGGCTACGACACCAAAATCACTGAAATGGGGAGCAACCTTTCTGACGGTGAAAAACAACGTATCGGAATTGCCCGCGCCTTCTTGCACAATGCACCGATTATTTTGTTAGACGAACCGACCAGTAATCTGGACAGCTTAAACGAAGCCATGATTTTGCAATCCTTGTTAAACGTAAAAGCAGAAAAACTGATTATCCTAGTGAGCCATCGCGCTTCTACTATGGCAATTTGTGATCAAGTTATTCCAATCGCTAACGGACGAATGTCATAGTTAAGGCTTGTTGAACGTCAAAGTGCGGTGGGTTTTCATGGTGTTTTAAAACGCTGAGAAAATCCACCGCACTTTTTTTGTGTATTTTTTCTGTTTGCTATCGGCAAATCAGCTAAACAACAAAATGTTTAAATAATCAGTTGTTTTTTGAAAACGATCTCTGTATATTGTATTCAAATGAATACAAACAATGAGGTTTGAATATGAGCGTAGCAAATCGAATTCCGATAAGCGTGAGAATTTCTCAGGAAGATGCGGATTTTATTGCAAATTTACAGGTTGAAGGGGCAAATACGCCTTCGGAAAAAATTCGTGAATTATTAAAACAAGCCCGGCAAAGTTATACACAGCCGCAAGATTACGGCACCGCTTTAGCGCAAGCGGAACAGTTTTTACAAAATGCCAAGCGCGATGTGTTGCATGCGGAAAAAGAACTGGGGGTTCATTCGCACATTCTGGCGCGCTTATTTGAATTGTTACCGGATTTAACCGCAACATTAGTCGCAGACGTTCCGACGGAAAGCGAGTTGGAGGCGTTAAAAAAATATGAATGCGAAGTCATGTGGCGTATTGTGCGTTTAACTGACAGCATTTTGCAACTGGCGGTGACGGGGAAAGGAGCCGCATTCGATGACAGTGTGTTAGCCCAACTGAAAAACACATTGAATTTGGCTCACATTATTCGTCAACGTGATGAAAAATAAAAAAAGAAGGAGGTAGAATATGAGCGAAACATTAGCTCGTCGTGTCGGACGTTTAGTCAGTGGCGGATTTCATGCCATTTTAGATGCCGCAGAAAATTTAGCACCGGAAGCGGTGATGAATGAAAATATTCGCGAGATTGAGCGCGCGATAGATGAAGTGCGGTCAGAATTAGGCAAGGTTTTAGTGCAGAAGCATTTAGCCACGAAAAAAATGGCAGATGAAAGCAATCGCCATGAAACGTTGCAGGCGGATATTCAAGAAGCACTGAAATCCAATCGTGATGACTTGGCGGAAATCGGAATTGCCGAACAAATGGACATTGAGGCGCGCTTGCCGGTGTTGGAAAATACGGTGGCGGACTGTGCGGCGCAGGAAAAAGAGCTTGAAGGGTTTATTGTGGCATTGCAAGCGAAACGACGTGAAATGCAACAGGCCGTTCAAGATTGGAAGCAAAGCCAAACGCAAGCGGCAACGCATGAAAAGGGACGCAACGGCTCCACATTAAATCAAATTTTGCGCAATACGGAAAAGACCGCCAATGCGTTTGATCGGCTGATGGGGCGACAAACCGGCTTGCATATGGCAGGACGTGATCCGTCACAGTTAGCCAAATTAAAAGATTTGGAAGAGGTGAGCAGAACGAATCGGATTAAAGAACGTTTAGCGCAACTGAAAACCGCCAAATAGCGGCTTGAAATAAGGATATATTATGTGGGAACTGATTACTGCACCACAAAATAGCATTTTCGGCATTGCCATTATGCTGATGTTATTGCTTGGTATTCTTGAATTGGCATCATTTATGCTGGGCGGTATTAATGAGTGGGTCGATGATTTTTTACCGGATAGCTTAACGGACACACAGGCAGAAATTGGGCTGAATTACGCCGACAGTGGTCTTGTGATCCGATTTTTAAGTTGGTTATATGTCGGCAAGTTGCCTCTATTAATGTTAGTGGTGATTTTTCTCGCTATTTTTGGCTTGCTGGGTTATAGCTTGCAATATGCATTATATCAGTTCTCCGGTTTTTATTTGCCGGGTTGTGTTGCTGCCGTGATTGTCTGGTTTGCCAGCCTACCTTTGGTACGCATGGCAGCTACCGGGGTTTATCACATCTTTCCTAAAGATGAAACGACCGCAGTTACCCAAGCGAGTTTGGTCGGTTGTGTCGGGGTGGTGATACTTGGCACGGCAAAGCGAGGCAGTCCCGCCCAAGCGCGCGTAAAGGATGGTTACGGTCAGCAACATTATGTCATGGTCGAACCTGACGATGATAACGCACTCATGCAAGGCGAAACCATATTGTTGATTTCTTTACAAGATAATCTTTTTAAAGCAATCAAAAATCCGAATGGAAATTTGGTTGATTAACGACGACGTATTTTTCTCAAACACAAGGACAAATTATGGAACTGATTTCAATCATTGCCGGCATTGTACTCATTGCATTATTAATTCTCGGCCTCATTCTTACCCGATTATATCGTCGCGCCAGCAAAGAGGTCTCATTTGTACGCACCGGTTTTGGCGGTGAAAAAGTGATCATGAATGGCGGTGCGATTGTCTTGCCCGTGTTACATGAAGTGATTCCCGTGAATATGAATACCTTGCGTTTGGAAGTGCGTCGCGCAGCAGATCAGGCGTTGATTACCCGAGATCGTATGCGGGTGGATGTGACGGCAGAGTTTTATGTGCGAGTGAAACCGACCGCCGAAAGCATTGCCACGGCGGCGCAAACCTTGGGGATGAAAACCATGTCACCGGAACAATTAAAAGAATTGGTGGAAGGGAAGTTTGTTGACAGTTTGCGGGCGGTTGCAGCGGAAATGGCCATGGAAGAATTGCATGAAAAACGGGTGGATTTTGTGCAAAAAGTGCAACAAGTGGTCTCGGAAGATTTGTTTAAAAACGGCTTGGAATTGGAAACCGTATCGCTGACCGGCTTGGATCAAACCAGTTTTGAGTACTTCAATCCGCAAAATGCCTTTGACGCGGAAGGTTTAACCCGCTTAACGGAAACCATCGAGGTGCGCCGTAAAAAACGTAACGATATTGAACAGGATACGGATTTGGCGATAAAAACCAAAAATTTGGAAGCCGAACGTACTCGTTTACAAATTTTGCGTGAAGAAGAATATGCCAAATTAGAACAAGAGCGTGAGATTGCGATACGTCGGGCGGAACAAAATGCCGAAATTGCCGGACAGGAAGCGCAGAAAAAACGCGAAGCGGAAGAAGTTAAAATCGCAGCATCTCGAGAAGTGGACTTAAAACGCATTCTTGCGGAACGTGATATTGAAAATGAAAAAATTCAAAAAGATCAACAAATTGAACGCGCGGAAGTAGAACGTAAGAAAGCGATTGAATTAGCCGAGCAAGATCGCGCCATTGCCGTTGCGGAAAAATCACGTGCCGAATCGGAAGCCAAAGCACTGGCGGATAAAGCGCGTGCATCGGCTGTGCGAGAAGAGGAAAGTGTTATCACGGTGCGTGAAACAGAAAAAGCGGAACGTGCCAAGGCCGTTGAATTGATTGCGGCTCAAGAAATCGCCCAAAAAGATGCCATTGCGATCACCGTCGCGGCGGAGGCAGAGAAACAAGCCGCATTCGACCGTGCGGAAGCGTTACGCATTGTGGCGGAAGCCGAGGCGGAGAAACAACGTTTACAAGCCAAAGGGGAAGCGGATGCAAAAATCTTGTTAGCGAAAGCCTTGGAACAACAATATAAAGTGGATGCCGAAGGGACCCGCGCCGTCAATGAAGCGGCGAATGTCTTGTCCGTTGAGCAAGTGGAAATGCAAGTTCGCCTTGCGCTATTGAAACATTTACCGGACATTATTCGTGAAAGCGTACGTCCAATGGAAAATATTGACGATATTAAAATCTTGCAAGTAAACGGCCTTGGTGGGTTTGGTGCCGCGACATCTGCCGAGCAGGGTGAAGTTGCTTCCCAGACCAGTTTATCCGATCAGCTTGTAAACAGCGCATTACGCTACCGCGGGCAAGCACCACTGGTGGATAATCTGCTAAAAGAGCTAGGCTTAAACGGTGCCGACATCAATGGTTTGACTCAAAATCTTAACCAACAAGTGACAAAATCAAACCAAGAATCATAAGGATGAAAAGTGCGGTGGATTTCGATATTCCATCCTACTTACCCGAAGAGCAAGCCGCTTTCTTCGCATATGTTTAAAAATGGAGAAATTTTAAACCTATTTTGTTGATATGTTGATTTGATAAACATATACTCCGGATCTGTTTAAAAAAATGAGATTTTTAAAGATGAGACAATGGAGCCCAACGTTTGCGTTTAATCAGCTTCCTGATCTTCCACCAACGGAAGAATTGGAAACGAAAGACGTTTTAAAGCAAACGATCAAAGCGAGAGCAGCATTAGCGGAGTTAAAACAAGCGGCTGAGCTTATTCCTAATCAGTCGATGTTAATCAATACGTTGCCGATTATGGAAGCGCGTGCAAGTAGTGAAATTGAGAATATCGTTACCACAACAGATAAACTTTTCCGGTCATTACAGCTTGATAGTGAAGAAGATGATGCGGCGACCAAAGAAGCATTGCAATACCGAACAGCATTATTTTCCGGATTTGAGAGTTTAAAGGAGCGTCCACTTTGTACACAAACAGCCGTATTGGTATGTAGTGAGATAAAAGGACGCGCAATGGATATTCGGAAGGTAACAGGAACGGCATTACGCAATGGTGTGAATGGTGAGGTCATTTACACGCCACCGGAAGGAGAGCGGCTGATTCGGGATAAACTAGCAAATTGGGAAACGTTTATTCATAACAATGAAGCGTTGGATCCGTTGATTATTTTGGCAGTTGCGCATTATCAATTCGAGGCTATTCATCCTTTTTTAGATGGTAATGGGCGAACAGGGCGAGTGTTAAATAGTTTATTGCTGATTGAAAAAGGACTTCTTCATTTGCCGATTTTATATTTAAGTCGTTATATTATTGAGCATAAAGCAGATTATTACCGCTTGTTGTTGGATGTCACCGTCAATCAAAATTGGCAAGATTGGTTGTTATATTTCTTAAAAGGGATTGAAGAGACGGCAATTTGGACGTTGAGGAAAATTGAGGCAATCAAAGCCTTGTCTATTGAAACAAAACGTTACATTCAACAATCTTTGCCTCATCTTTACAGTTTAGAATTGGTCGAATTGTTGTTTGAGCAACCTTATACTCGCATCGTAAATTTAGAACGGGCAGGCATTGCTAAAAGACAAACCGCGTCTAAATATTTAAAAGATTTGTGTGATGCAGGGGTTTTAAGTGAACAATCTGTGGGGAGGGATAAATTATTTATTCATCCGAAACTAATGGAGTTGCTGAGAGGTGAGAATAATGTATTTACACCTTATGCAACCAATTAAATAAAAAAATCACCGCACTTTTTCTTTTCGGCGAAATCATGTGATTCTACTTTGTTGTCATATTTTGGGCGTTATATTGTGATTCCGCCTAAACAAACGTAAACTACCGCCATCATATTTATGATGATAAAGGAGAATTCAATGTTTGCTACCAAACAACAAGTATTAGATGCCTTCCATTTCCGTTGCGCAACACGTTATTACGATCCCGAGCGCAAAATCAGCAAAGAAGATTTTGACTATATTTTAGAACTTGGTCGCTTATCGCCAAGTTCCGTAGGATCCGAGCCATGGCAATTTTTAGTGGTGCAAAATCCCGAATTACGCCAAGCCTTAAAACCGGTGAGTTGGGGCATGGCAACGCAGTTAGATGATGCCAGCCATGTGGTGGTGATTTTGGCGAATAAACATATGCGTTATGATTCTGAGGATTTTCGCGCAAACCTTGCACGTCGCGGCTTAACGGAAGAGCAAATGCAAGCCAATATGGCAACCTATCAACGCTTTCAAACAGAACACATAAACGTGTTGGAAAACGACCGCACTTTATTCGACTG
This sequence comes from uncultured Aggregatibacter sp., assembly GCF_938046485.1. Taxonomy (NCBI): domain Bacteria; kingdom Pseudomonadati; phylum Pseudomonadota; class Gammaproteobacteria; order Pasteurellales; family Pasteurellaceae; genus Aggregatibacter; species uncultured Aggregatibacter sp. The sequence goes on from NZ_CALIWN010000046.1 coordinate 22,816, forward strand.
GGCAAGCAAACAAACCTATATCGCACTGGCGAATATGATGACAGGCGCGGCCTTAATCGGTATCGATAGTTGCCCGATCGAAGGGTTTAACTATGCTGAAGTCAACCGTATTTTGGCGCAAACCGGTGCGTATGACGCAGAAAAATATGCGGTGTCTGTTGCGGTGACTTTTGGTTATCGTGCCAAAGACATTCGCCCGAAATCCCGCAAACCACTCAATGAGATTGTTCATTGGATCGAATAATTTTTTCTTAAATCCGTTCTTTGTTGTCATGGCTTAAAAGAGCGGATTTTTTACATTTTGGAGACTGAAATGTCACGACATTTATTTACGGCAGGCAAACCGCGTTCGCTGCTGTTCCCGATTTTTTTCTTTTCTTTGGTGAATCTCATTGTCTTCACCCTATCTCGTCTCGGTTTGTCTTTATGGCAACTGGATCGGGTCAATGCAGTCAACGGTTGGGGCGAATTGTTCTTGCAAGGCCTACGCATGGACGTGGTGTCTTTGTGTTATTTATTCGGTATGCCGGCATTATTGACGGTATTGCTTTATCATCAAAACGCGTTAGGGCGCATTTGGCAGCGTATTTTGCGTTTCTGGTTGACGGCAGGCAGTGTGTTTATCGTGTTTATGGAACTGGCGACACCGGCATTTATTGAAACCTATGATTATCGTCCGAATCGCCTGTTCATCGAATATTTGATTTACCCGAAAGAAGTGTTCTCCATGTTGATGGAAGGGCATTTAAGTGCGGTCATTTTTAGCCTCATTTTTACCCTTATTGCTGCGGTGGTGTATTGGAAACTGGCCGGTTGGGCGGTGCGCAATATCACACCAATGCGTTGGACATGGCGTCCGGTGGTGGCGTTGTTGGTGATTGCGTTGAGTTTTCTCGGTGCGCGTTCTAGCTTGCAACACCGCGGAATCAACCCGGCGATGGTGGCATTTTCTTCTGATGCCATGGTGAATTCTTTGGTGCTGAATTCAGGCTATTCTGTGATTTATGCAGCACAACAGTTTAAAGATGAAGGCACCTCTTCCGAAGCCTATGGCAAAATGGAGGTGGAAGAAATGCTCTCTATTGTGAAAAACAGCGGAAGCCGCCCGGCTGAGGCTTATATTTCCAAGGACATTCCAACCTTGACTCGCAACCAAGCCACTTACCAAGGTAAGCCGAAAAATATCGTGATTGTGTTGGAAGAAAGCTTCGGTGCGCAATTTATCGGCACGCTAGGTGGTTTGCCATTGTCGCCCGAATTTGACAAGTTGGCACAGCAAGGCTGGTTGTTTGATAATTTATATGCCACCGGCACCCGTTCCGTGCGTGGTATTGAAGCGGTTACCGCCGGTTTCACACCAACGCCGGCACGTGCTGTGGTGAAACTCAACAACAGCCAACGCGGTTTCTTTACCTTGGCACAGTTATTAAGCCAACGGGGTTACGATACGTCCTTTATTTACGGTGGGGAAAAGCATTTTGATAACATGGCGGGCTTTTTCTACGGAAACGGCTTTAAGCGTATTATCGACCAAATGGATTATCAAAACCCAAGCTTTACCGGGACTTGGGGCGTGAGTGACGAAGACTTGTTCACTAAAGCCAATGAGACGTTTACCCAATTACACAACGAAGGCAAACCGTTCTTTAGCCTCGTGTTTAGCTCCAGTAACCATGATCCGTTTGAATTCCCGGACGGCAAAATCGATCTGTACGAACAACCGAAAGCTACGCGCAACAATGCGGCAAAATATGCGGATTATGCGATTGGGCATTTCTTCAAGCTAGCGAAGGCCTCCAATTATTGGCAAGACACGATTTTCTTAGTGATTGCCGACCACGACTCTCGTGTAGCAGGTGCCAGCTTGATGCCGATTAAGCATTTCCACATTCCGGCATTGATTTTGGGTGAAGGCATCGAACCGCGCCGCGATAATCGTTTGGTCAGCCAATTTGATATGCCGACCACGTTACTTTCTCTGGCAGGCATTAGTGGCGATTACCCGATGATCGGTTATGACCTCACCAAACCAAACGATCCAAATCGCGCCATTATGCAATACGACCAAGTGCAGGCGCTTATGCGGGGCAATGATGTGGTGATTCAATTCCCGAAAGTGGGTGCCAAAACCTACCGTTACGACAAAGCCACCGAAACCTTAACGGAAGCAGAAGTGCCGCAAAGCATGGTGAAAGAAGCTTTGGCTCATGCGCTGTTAGGCAGCTACTTGTATAAACATCGTTTATACACAACGCCGGAAATCAAACAGGCAGAAAGCAAGCGTTAATTTGAAGATGAAAAGTGCGGTGGAAATTCACGATAGATTTTAACCGCACTTTTTTTGTTTTCTGTCATCGCCTGTCATCGCAGCTCATCTCCTCTTCCCATCACCTCTTTTTTCATAAAAATTTTTGTAAGAAATTGTCGGCGAGTTCCGTCTAATTAGCATGTAGGAAAGCGTTCGTTTTCTTACGGTTTTTCTTAATCAAAAAAATTCAACACATCTCAATAGGATTAAAGGAGTTTCTTATGAAAAAAATGACATCATTCGTCACATTAGCCGGTGTGCTTGGTATGGCAATGGCCTTTCAAGTTTCTGCGGAAATGAAAAACATGCAACCGATGGAACAGCAAATGGAACATAAAATGGAGAGCATGAAAGATGCCAAGCCGATGATGGATAATAAAATGGATAAGATGAAAGAAGGAAAATCGATGAAACACGATATGAAGAAAAAAATGAAATCAGATAAAAAGATGATGGAAAATAACATGGAACAGGGCATGAAAGAATCTGAAGCAATGAAGCCAAAAATGTAACTTTTTTAGATAAGGTTCATTTAATGAAAAGGCTTGTGGTAAACAAGCCTTTTCACAAAGCATATCATTCGTATCTATGAATTCTGCTGTATGGCTTTCTTTGTGAAAGAGGTTGGATTATGATGAATGCCTGCAAGTATAGATAAAACGGATTTTTTATGTCTTCAACGATGCCGCTGGCGTTTCAATCGATTTCATCTCAGCAAATACAAGCGATTCGGGAGCAAATGTTAAAATTTGCACTGCTGCAGTTGCGCGACAAGGATTTGGCGGAAGATGTGGTACAAGAAACTCTGACAAGGGCGTATCAGCATGCCGCGTCATTTAAAGGCGCGGCTGCGTTAAAAACGTGGTTTTTCGCTATTTTGAAAAATCAGATTATTGATTTGCTGAAGTATCGTCAACGTGTAGTGACGGTTTCAGAAGTGAGTGATGACGATGACCCGAATGCGTTTTTTGATCAAGAAGGGCATTGGGATCGTAGTCGATTTTTACCCTCAACTTGGGAAGAACCTCAAGAACAGGTATATAAAAACGAGTTTTGGATTATTTTTGAAGCGTGCTTGGATCATCTGCCGGCACAGCAAGCCCGTGTTTTTATGATGCGGGAATATTTTGATATGCAAAGTGAACAAATTTGCCAAGAATGTGATTTATCCATCTCTAATTTGCACGTGTTGCTATACCGCGCCCGCTTACAATTACAAGCGTGTTTGTCCCACCATTGGTTTGATCAAACGGATAACGCCGGAGAGAAATGATGAAATGTCGTCAAGTGACTCAATTAATTTCTAAGCATCAAGAAAACCCCTTGACCCTATTAGAACAAGGACAAGTTTATCTGCATTTGGCGATTTGTCCTTATTGCCGAGCGTTTCATAAAAATTGCCATAAAATGCATCAGTTAATGCGAACGTTTTCTGTGCAAGGAGAACGCCGAGACTAAATTTACCTCATAAGGTAGTGGCCGTGTTTTCTATGCTGGCTTGCGATGACAGGCTTCATACAGCGGTAAGAGTTCGCGAATGCTATTGACGATAAATTGGGTCGCATCCAGTGAATCCAATTCGGCTTTTTCTGCATTTCGCCCGATGCACCAAAAATCGTCGTCAGAACGCAACGTTAAATCAGCCGGCGAAAGCGTCTTGACTTGACGAAAATCATCGTATTCGCTTTCATCACCGCGCCAAATATCAAACTCCGCAAAGGTGGTAAAGTCCATATTTTCGAGCCATTGGTTATATTGTTGCACATTAATTTGTGAACGATCGGCGCGATAGCAGTGCCAATCTAAACTGACGGACAAACGGCGAGAGTTTAATAATACCGATAAAATCGCCGCGGAATTAAGATGATCTTCATACTTAAAATAAGCAAAAAAATGTCCGCGTACCTGCCACCCATTCGTCCAACTTTCAATATGCGGTTTAGCAAAAGGCGCACCGAGTTCTGTGGACGCTTGCAAAATGGTCGCTTTCCAGTTTTCCCAATGGGCTTTATAGTCAGCTTTAATGCGCGGAATCTCTTCCGGGCAAAATTTTTTCATTTGAGCAAATTGGAAAAAAGGAAGATTAAACAGCTCACAAGCACTGGCATTAATTAGGTTCATGTTTAACTCATTTGTGTAAAGAAATCGCGAATGCCCACCAACATATTATTAATGGCAACGGCGGCTAAAATTAATCCCATGACGCGACTAATCACCGCTGCGCCGGTGTTACCAATCCAGCGTTGAATGCGGTTGGCGGCAAGGAATAAAAGATAGGTAATCAACAACACAGAAAGCATGATTAAGGTTGTCATGGTTTGATCGAACAGGCTGAAACGATGGTTGTCGGTGAGCAACACAATCGCCATCATCGCGCCGGGCGAGGCAATAGACGGCACGGCTAACGGATAGACAGCCAGTTCGTTGAGATTGGATGAAAGTTTAATTTCTTGTTCCGGTTTGCCTTCGCCGAAAATCATGGTCAAGGCGAACAGTAATAACACCAAACCGCCGGCAATTTGGAAGGCGGTGAGGGGAATTTGCATGGCTTCTAACAAGGCTTGTCCGGCGATGAGGAAGAAAATCAAAATACCGGCGGAAATCATCACGGCTTTACGTGCGATTTTTCGGCGATCTTCTACGGATAATCCAACGGTTTTGGTTAAATAGACAGGAATGGAGCCAATCGGGTCAATAACCGCCCATAGCACGACAAATTGAACGACGAGAGAATCAAACATTGGCAACTCCAATAAAAAAGTGGAAAATAACCTACGTATTTTATGAACTGATATCTTATATTAAATTCGTTATAAACCAATGCTTTTTTTCACAAATTTAACCCTAAAACGGGGCTTGACTACGCTCCTCGAAAACGCCAACGCCACCATTAATCCGGGACAAAAAGTTGGCCTGGTCGGCAAAAACGGTTGTGGCAAATCCTCATTATTTGCGTTGCTTAAAAATGAAATGAGCGCCGAAGGTGGCGAGGTGTCTTTTCCGTCAACGTTGGCGTTGGCGTGGGTGAATCAAGAAACGCCCGCATTGGATTGTCGCGCCATTGATTATGTGATTCAGGGTGACCGTGAATACAGCCGTCTGCAACAGGCATTGCAACAAGCGAACGCGGACAATGACGGTAATGCGATTGCCACGTTGCATAATCAACTTGATGCCATTGATGCTTGGACGATTGAAGCACGCGCCGGCGAATTATTGCACGGTTTGGGGTTTTCTCAGGCTGAATTAGTGCAACCGGTGAAGGCGTTTTCCGGTGGTTGGCGGATGCGGTTGAATTTGGCTCAAGCCTTGATTTGTCGCTCTGATTTATTATTGCTCGATGAACCGACCAACCACTTAGATTTGGACGCGGTGATTTGGTTGGAGCGTTGGTTAAAACAATATCCGGGTACATTAATTCTAATTTCGCACGATCGTGACTTTTTAGATCCGATTGTCGGCAAGATTTTGCATATTGAACAACAAAAACTCAATGAATACACGGGCGATTATTCTTCCTTTGAATTGCAACGGGCAACGAAATTAGCACAACAAAATGCCATGTATCGCCAGCAACAACTGAAAATTGATCACTTACAGCATTATATTGACCGTTTCAAAGCCAAAGCCACCAAAGCCAAGCAGGCGCAAAGCCGTATTAAGGCATTGGAACGCATGGAAAAAATTGCGCCGGCGTATGTGGATAATCCGTTTCATTTTGAATTTCGTGAACCGCTCTCCCTGCCAAGTCCTCTATTAATGATGGAAAACGCTTCTGCCGGTTATGGCTCGGGTGAAAGTGCGGTGGAAATTTTAAGTAAAATTAAACTGAATCTGGTGCCCGGTTCACGTATCGGGTTGCTCGGTAAAAACGGCGCAGGGAAATCCACCTTAATTAAATTATTGGCAGGCGAAATTGCGCCGACCGGCGGCACCATTCAATTAGCGAAAGGCGTGCAGTTAGGTTATTTTGCACAACATCAATTAGATACGCTACGTGCGGATGAAAGCGCCTTGTGGCATTTGCAAAAAATTGCGCCTCAACAAACAGAACAACAACTGCGCGATTATTTAGGTGGCTTTGCTTTTCACGGCGACAAAGTGAATCAGCCGGTGGCGTCTTTTTCCGGTGGTGAAAAAGCGCGTTTGGTGTTGGCGCTTATTGTGTGGCAACGTCCGAACTTACTGTTGCTGGATGAACCGACCAACCACTTGGATTTGGATATGCGTCAGGCGCTGACAGAAGCCTTGGTGGATTATCAAGGTTCTTTGGTGTTGGTGTCGCACGATCGCCATTTGTTGCGTAATACTGTGGATGAATTCTATTTGGTGCATGACAAGCAAGTGGAAGAATTTAAAGGGGATTTGGCGGATTATCAGAAGTGGTTGAACGAGCAAAACGCGCAGCCAACGGCGATAAAAGAACAAAATGAGCCCAGTGAAAATGAAAATTCTGCTGCCAACCGTAAAGAGCAAAAACGTAAAGAAGCCGAACTTCGCCAACAACTTGCGCCATTACGTAAACAGGCAACGCAGCTGGAAACTCAAATGGAAAAACTGGGGGCGAAATTACAACAGATTGAAACGGATTTGGCGGATACGAGTTTGTACGATGCAGAAATGAAAGCAAAATTGACCGCACTTTTAGCCGAGCAGGTGCAGGTGAAAAAACAGCTGGAAGAGGTAGAAGTTGACTGGTTAGCACTCCAAGAAAGCATAGAGGACATCATGTCTCAAGCAGAATAAACCACAAAATAATGTGGTTTTGGAAGCGGTGTCACATTATTTTTAAAAAGATCAAAATTTCACTTGATACTGTATATCGATACAGTTATTATAAGCGCAAATTTTGATAATGATTTTCCCCCGAGGTATAAACATGGCAACTCAAGAAGAAAAACAAAAAGCGCTCGAAGCCGCATTAGGTCAAATCGAAAAACAATTTGGTAAAGGCGCCATCATGAAATTAGGCGACAGCCAAAAATTGGATATTGAAGCGATTTCCACCGGCTCCTTCGGTCTTGACTTAGCGTTAGGGATCGGCGGTTTGCCAATGGGACGTATCGTTGAAATTTTTGGCCCGGAATCTTCCGGTAAAACTACTTTGACGCTTTCTGTGATCGCTGAAGCGCAAAAAGCAGGTAAAACCTGTGCCTTTATCGATGCGGAACATGCCTTAGACCCAATTTATGCCTCTAAACTGGGCGTGGATGTGAAAGAGTTGTTGGTTTCTCAACCGGACAACGGTGAGCAAGCGTTAGAAATCTGTGATGCCTTAGTACGTTCCGGTGCGGTAGATGTGATTATTGTTGACTCCGTTGCTGCTTTAACGCCGAAAGCAGAAATTGAAGGCGACATGGGCGATTCTCATGTGGGCTTGCAAGCACGTCTCATGTCCCAAGCGTTGCGTAAATTAACCGGACAAATTAAAAATGCCAACTGCTTAGTGATTTTCATCAACCAAATCCGTATGAAGATCGGCGTGATGTTTGGTAACCCGGAAACCACTACCGGTGGTAATGCACTGAAATTCTATGCCTCTGTGCGTTTGGATATTCGTCGTGTCGGTTCAATTAAAGAAGGCGATGAAGTCATTGGTAACGAAACCCGCGTGAAAGTGGTGAAAAACAAAGTCGCACCGCCATTCCGTCAAGTGGATTTCCAAATTCTGTACGGTGAAGGCATTTCTAAAGAAAGCGAATTGATTGATCTTGGCGTAAAACACAAGCTCATCAGCAAAGCCGGTGCATGGTATGCCTATGAAAACGAGAAAATCGGTCAGGGTAAAACCAATGCGATGAAATGGTTAAAAGAGAATCCGGAACAAGCGAAATTAATTGAAAGTACTTTGCGTGAGGAATTGTTAGCGCATCCGGAAACGGCGATTACCGCCGATGTTGAAGACGAAGTAGCTGAATCTGATTTCGAATAAAATAAGTAATAGGTAAAGTGCGGTGAAAAAGACCGCACTTTTTCTATCTGTTTTTTAACCATAATCACAAGTAACACAATATGTCCTCCTTTGCCCTCAATTATGTGATGAATTTACTTTCTCGCCGTGAATACAGCGAATTTGAACTGCGTTGTAAAATGCAGGAAAAAGCCTTTTCCGAGGAAGACATTGATCAGGCCATCGCACATTGCCAGCAAAAAAACTGGCAAAGTGATCAACGTTTTACCGAAAGTTATTTGAACAGCCGTTCTCAGCGAGGCTATGGCATTAATCGAATCAAACAAGAATTGCGTCAATTAAAAGGGATTGACAGCGCAACCATTGAAGCGGTTGTCCGTGAATGCGATATTGACTGGTCGGCATTGGCGTTAAATGTGTTACGCAAAAAGTTTCCTGATTATAAGGAAAAGCAACCGCCGAAAATGCGCCAGAAAATTTGGCAATACATGCTGTCACATGGGTTTCATCAAGAGGATTTTGCGGATTATGTGGGCACTGGTGAGTGTGAGGACGAGTTTTGATCTCGAAAAATAACAAGGAAAATGACCGCACTTTGCGTTAAGTGAGGTCATTTTTTGATTAGATTACTGCGGTTTCACCACAACATTAAGCAACTTGCCGGCAACATAAATCACCTTAACGATTTGCGTTCCGTCGGTAAAGCGTTTGACGTTTTCATCGGCAAAGGCAATCGCTTTCACACTTTCTTCATCTGCCTCTGAAGCCACAGTGACTTTACCACGCACTTTTCCGTTCACTTGAACCACAATCAATTTTTCATCTTCAATCATCGCATCAGGATCCGCTTCCACCCAAGGGGCAAAGTCGATAATGTCTTGATTACCCAGTTCTTTCCATAAACGGAAACAAATGTGCGGCGTAATTGGATAAAGCATACGCACCACAGCACTCAAGGCTTCCGCCATCACGGCGCGATCTTGTTCGTCGTCTAACGGCGCGCGGGTGAGTTTATTCATTAATTCCATGATTGCCGCAATCGCCGTATTGAACGTTTGACGACGGCCGATATCATCGCTGACTTTCGCAATGGTTTTGTGGACATCACGACGCAACGCTTTTTGCGCACCGGAAAGTGCGGTCGGATTGACGGCTGTTTTTGTTGGATTTTTGCTGTATTCAAACACCAAATTCCACACACGCGCTAAGAAACGTTTCGCTCCTTCCACACCGGATTCTTGCCATTCTAAGGTCATTTCCGCAGGCGAGGCAAACATCATGAATAAGCGCACGGTATCCGCACCGTATTTTTCCACCATTTCTTGTGGGTCGATGCCGTTGTTTTTGGATTTCGACATTTTCGTCATACCGGCGTGCACCAACTCATGGCCTTCATCATCCACCGCTTTCACGATACGACCTTTGTCGTCACGCTCTAAAGTCACTTTGGTTGGCGAAACCCAAATGCGCTCGTTGGTCGGGCTAGTGTAATAGAACGCATCCGCTAACACCATGCCTTGGCACAACAATTTATTTGCCGGTTCATCACTGGTTACCAAGCCTGCATCACGCAATAATTTATGGAAGAAACGGAAATACAATAAATGCATGGTCGCATGCTCGATACCGCCGATATATTGATCCACCGGCAACCAGTAGTTCGCTTCTTCACTGTTTAACATGCCTTGTTGATATTCCGGGCAAGTGTAACGGGCGTAATACCAAGAGGATTCCATAAAGGTGTCGAAGGTGTCGGTTTCTTTTAACGCCGGCTTGCCTTGATAGGTCGTTTTCGCCCATTCAGGATCCGCTTTAATCGGGCTGTTCACGCCATTCATCACCACATCTTCCGGCAGAATGACAGGTAAATCTTCCATTGGCGCCGGCACTACATCACCGTTTTCCAAGGTTAACATTGGAATCGGCGCGCCCCAATAACGTTGACGGGAGACGCCCCAGTCGCGTAAACGGTAATTCACTTGGCGTTTGCCCACGCCTAACTTTTCTAATTTGTCGGCAATGCCATTAAATGCCGCATCAAATGGTAAGCCATTAAACTCAGCAGAATGAATCAGTTTGCCGTGCTCGGTAAAGGCTTGTTTGGTTAAATCAATTTCTTCACCGTTCATCGGTTCGATCACTTGTTTCACTGCCAAACCGTATTTTTGTGCGAATTCATAGTCGCGCTGATCGTGTGCCGGCACGGCCATCACGGCGCCGGTACCATAATGCATTAATACAAAGTTCGCCACCCACACAGGCACTTGTTCACCGGTTAACGGATGCACCGCATATAAACCGGTAGCCATACCTTTTTTCTCCATGGTGGCAATGTCTGCTTCCGCAACTTTAGTGTTTTTCGCTTCTTGAATGAACTGCGCCAATTCAGGGTTATTTTGCGCTGCAAGCGTTGCCAATGGATGGGCCGCTGCAATAGCAACATAACTCACGCCGTAGAACGTGTCGGGACGGGTGGTATAAACGGCTAATTTTTCGTTGGTATCTTTAATATCAAAGGTGATTTCCACGCCTTCAGAACGACCGATCCAGTTACGTTGCATGGTTTTGACTTGATCCGGCCATTGCGGTAAATCGTCTAAGCAATTCAATAATTGTTCGGCATAGTCGGTAATTTTAATAAACCATTGTGGAATTTCTTTTTGTTCCACCGGCGTATCGCAGCGCCAGCAACAACCTTCATGCACTTGCTCGTTTGCCAAGACGGTTTTATCGTTCGGGCACCAGTTCACCGTAGAGGTTTTCTTATACACCAAGCCTTTTTTGTATAACTCGGTAAAGAACCATTGCTCCCACTTGTAATATTCCGGACGGCAGGTAGTTACTTCGCGATCCCAGTCATAACTGAAGCCGAGCAGTTGTAACTGGTTTTTCATGTATTCAATATTTTCGTAAGTCCATTTTGCCGGGGCGGTATTATTTTTTACCGCTGCGCCTTCTGCCGGCAAACCAAACGCATCCCACCCCATCGGTTGTAACACGTTTTTACCAATCATGCGTTGATAACGGGAAACCACATCACCGATGGTGTAATTACGCACATGCCCCATGTGCAAACGGCCGGATGGATACGGCAACATGGAAAGACAGTAATATTTTTCTTTGTTGTTATCTTGTACCGCTTTGAAAGTTTTATTGTCCTGCCAGAATTTTTGCACTTCCGGTTCAAGCAAATCAGGACGATATTGTTCTTGCATAAAAAATCACCTTAAAAATAGACCGCACTTTAGCGGGTTTTAACTTAGAAAATGCGCCATAGAATAGCGTAAAATAGGGAAAAATAACAGGAAGACGTGCGGTGTTTTTTATTCTTTTACAAAATACCAAGAGTGATATACTAGCGCGCAATTTTTAGCGAACAAAAGAGACATTTTTATGACAACTCAAGCACTCAGCGTCGTCATTTTGGCGGCCGGCAAAGGCACCCGCATGTATTCCGATTTACCCAAAGTATTACATCCGATTGCGGGAAAACCGATGGTGAAACACGTTATTGACACAGCGAAACAACTTGGCGCGCGCAATATTCATTTGGTTTACGGACACGGTGGCGATTTAATGCAACAGCGTTTGGCGGCTGAACCGGTGAATTGGGTTTTGCAAACAGAACAGCTCGGTACAGGCCATGCCATGCAACAGGCCGCACCGTTTTTTGCTGATGACGAAAATATTTTGATGGTGTACGGCGATGGACCGATGATCACGCCTGAAACCTTGCAAAAGTTGATTGATGCCAAGCCTGAAAATGGCGTTGCTGTTTTAACGGTGGTATTGGATAACCCAACAGGATATGGCCGAATTTTACGTGAAAACGGTAAAGTCGTTGGTATTGTGGAGCAAAAAGATGCCTCACCGGAACAACGGGAGATTCGGGAGATCAATACGGGGGTTTTAGTTGCTGACGGCGCGAGTTTTAAAAAATGGCTTGCTCAGTTAGACAATAATAATGCGCAAGGCGAGTATTACATTACAGATGTCATTGGTTTAGCAAATCGTGATGGACGCGCTGTTGTTGCAGTACAAGCTGAGGATTTTATGGAAGTTGAAGGTATCAATAACCGTCAACAATTAGCGCGTATGGAACGTTATTTTCAGCGTAAACAAGCGGATAAACTGATGTTGGCAGGCGTGATGTTGTTAGATCCTGAGCGTTTTGATTTGCGTGGCAACTTGACTCACGGTAAGGATGTTGAAATTGATGTTAACGTGATTTTAAACGGCGAAGTGCGGTTGGGAAATCGCGTGAAAATCGGTGCCGGTTGTGTGCTGACAAACTGTGATATCGGCGATGATGTGGAAATCAAACCGTATTCCGTATTGGAAGATGCCACTGTGGGCACCAATGCGGCTATTGGTCCATTCTCTCGCTTACGCCCGGGCGCAGAATTGGCAGAAAATACTCACGTCGGTAACTTTGTGGAAATTAAAAAAGCACAAATCGGCAAAGGTTCCAAAGTGAACCACTTAACCTATGTGGGGGATGCGGAAATTGGTCAAAATTGTAATATCGGCGCAGGCGTGATTACCTGTAACTATGATGGTGCCAATAAGTTTAAAACCACTATCGGCGATAACGTCTTTGTCGGCTCCGATAGCCAACTTATCGCGCCGGTGACCATTGAAAGCGGCGCAACGATTGGTGCAGGCTCCACCATTCGCCGTCATGTGAAACAAGATGAACTGGTGACCACACGCGTGCCGCAAAAACACGTACAAGGTTGGGAAAGACCGAAGAAGAAATAATTCGGTTTAATCGAAGTTAAGCATTCACAAGAGCAATATGGCTTTGCTGTATTGCTCTTTTTATGGCTTTTGAGGCATAAAGTGCGGTTGTTTTTTTATATTTTTTGAGCGACTTCAAATCTCGATCTATTCATCACTATAATTATGTATGCATTCACGTTAAACTAAAGGCATATCGTTAAAATGCGATGTGGAAATGCGCCGGATTTGATTTCAGAGGATAGGCACTTTCTATCCACTTCGGAAAAGGCGAATGTATTTGATTGGAGAATAGCATGAAACATTATGATCCGCTGCGTATTGAATGGGATTGTCGGCGTGGGATGCTGGAATTGGATAAGGTCATCATGCCGTTCTATAAACAGCATTTTGAACAGTTAAGCGAGCATAAAAAAGCCATTTTTGTTCGCTTATTGGCTTGCAGTGATTTGCAGTTGTTTTCTTGGTTCTTTAATCATGGCGAAATTGCGGATCCGCAATTGGCTGACATGGTGCAGGAAATTCAACAAAAGCTCAACCTAACACATTGATTTACACTGTTTTATTCATTTTTATAAAAGAACTGAACTTTTTTTTATTCATTTCGTCTAATTTGCTGTAAGCTTGCTGGCTTTGAAATTAAAGTTTGTGAGACGTAATATTTGAGGTGATATGGCTGAACAGCTAACAGATCAAGCTTTGGTAGAAAGGGTGCAGCAGGGAGATAAGAAAGCTTTCAATTTGTTGGTATCGCGTTATCAAAATAGAGTAGCCGGATTGTTAACGCGGTATGTTTCACCGAATGATATTCCCGATGTTGTACAAGAATCATTTATAAAAGCCTACCGTTCTATCGGTGCTTTTCGTGGTGATAGTGCTTTTTATACTTGGCTATATAGAATCGCAGTAAATACTGCAAAAAATTATTTAACGGCACAGGGTCGCCGTCCTCCAAATGAAGATATTTTGGCTGAAGAGGCAGAGTCTTACGATGTCGGATCGAATTTACGGGATGTGGCGACACCTGAAAACGAAATGTTATCTAACGAATTAAAGAAAATTGTGTTTGATACCATTAAAGGCTTACAAGAAGATTTACGCACAGCAATTACTTTGCGCGAAATTGAAGGATTGAGTTACGAAGAAATTGCGGAAATTATGGAATGTCCGGTGGGGACGGTCAGATCACGAATTTTTAGAGCACGTGAAATTATTGAAAGCAAGGTCAAACCGCTTTTACAACGTTGATTGAAAATAGGAATACCTCTACGGTTAGTTGGAGTACAAACATGCAAAAAGAATTACTTTCAGCATATATGGATGGTGAGCAAGTGAATCCTACGTTCACCGAACAATTATGCCAAGATGCGGAATTGCAGGAAAGTTGGGAAGATTTTCACACCATCCGTTCTATTATGCGTAAAGAATCGAGTGTTGTGTTAGGTGCTGATTTCACCGCCAAAATGGAAAGTTTAATTGCAACAGAAGAGATTCAAGTGTCTAACGCAATGACGTCTCAACCGTTGCCGCAGGAAGTGGAAAATGCGCCGTTCATGCAAAAATTAAAAGCGTGGTTTATGCCGATAACACAGGTTGCCGTTGCAGCAAGCGTGTGTTTGGTAGCCGTATTAGGTGTGCAGTCTTTTAATGCGAAATCTACCGTTCAAAGTGCGGTGGATGCGCCAGTATTACAGACCTTGCCTTTTAACAATGGTGTGCAAGAAGTGAGTTACAATGCGCCAAGCAAAGATGTGATGACAGCTGAGCAGCTTGAGCAAAAAAATAAGCGTATTGGTGCGATGTTGCAAAGTTATGAACTACAACGCCGGGTTTATGCTGATTCCATCAATTTGGGGCAAAACCGCAACAATAAATAATCCCGCGTTTCGGGATGGCCATTTTGTAAGAATTCACCACCATTTTTGGTGGTGAATTTGTTTATTAGGAATTTGATCATGTTAAAAACATTTCTAAAAACCACCGCACTTTTTTTCTTACTCAGTACTTCATTTTCTTCTGTCGGTGCCGAAACGCTTTCGGCGAAACAGTTGTTGCAGGAAATGAAGAAAGCTGCCGATCAGCTCAATTATGAGTTTTCTTTTGTGCAAACTACGCCGTCCAATATGGATTCGTTGCGTTATCGTCATTTTAAAGTGAACGGCAAAACATTTGCACAATTAGTGACGCTTGATGGCGCTCAACAAGAAATTATTCAACGCGATAAATTAATTAGCTATTTCCAGCCAAACTATCAACCTTTTAGTATTAACAGCGAAGGCATTACCGATAATTTACCGCCACTTATTCGTGCGAATTTTGATACCTTGGAACAATACTATGATTTTGTGAATATCGGGCGTAATCGCGTAGCGGATCATGTGGTACAAACCATTCGAATTTTGCCGAAAGACGATTTTCGTTATCAATATGTTGCTTTTATTGATGAAGAGAATAACTTGCTGTTGCGCAGCGATATGTTGGATCGCGATGGCAATTTATTGGATCAATTCCGTGTCGTTAATGTGTATGTGGGAAATGGAATTTCAGGCTTAGTGGATTATTTCAATCAAGTGGCTTTCCCTCCATTACTAATGAATAAAAATGCCAATCAAACGCCAAACTTTACTTGGGCGCCGGGTTGGTTGCCACAAGGTTTTAAAGCAGTAAATCGTAGTATTGAACGTGATAGCAATGATAAAATTGAATCACAACTTTATAGCGATGGACTTTTTTCTTTTACGCTATATGTATCTGACAAAATGACTGAAAATACACAGCCGGATAATACTT
Organism: uncultured Aggregatibacter sp.; assembly: GCF_938046485.1. NCBI lineage: Bacteria > Pseudomonadati > Pseudomonadota > Gammaproteobacteria > Pasteurellales > Pasteurellaceae > Aggregatibacter > uncultured Aggregatibacter sp. Next base: position 38,565 of record NZ_CALIWN010000046.1, read on the forward strand.
GGCGACAAGGCGCATACACGATTTATAACGAAACCGTGGGCAATAAAGAGGTAACAATTATTGGGCAATTACCGATTTCTACGGCAAAACGTATTGTGCAAGACATTCAATTTAACAAAAACTAAATAGGCTTATTATGTTGACAGAAAGTGCGGTCGTGATTGAATACGAATCCGGCAAGGCGAAAGTAAAATGCCAGTCACAAAGTGCCTGTGGCAGTTGTGCGGCAAAATCCGCTTGTGGAAATTCCGCATTATCGGAATTAACCGGTAGCGGTGCGCGTGGTGAGCATATTTTCACCATTGAAACCATTACCCCGCTAAAAGTTGGGCAGAGGGTGGAGATTGGTTTGTCTGAACATTCCTTGATCAAATCGGCGTTGCTGATGTATTGCGTGCCGTTGTTCACCTTATTATTCAGCACGCTATTGTTTGATTCGTTGTTGAGTCACGAGCTTGTCAGTGTATTTTTTATTTTTATTTCAACCGCACTTTCCTTCCTTGGTGTGCGCTGGTATGCCCAAAAACTGAACCGTAAATCGGCTTACCAACCGGTGTTATTACGCGTACTTTAACGTAGATGACGCTCTATTTTATCGCATTATTTCGTCTCTAGGCGATGGCTTTGAGCCTTCCTTATATTTCATTGGAAGGCCAAGCATTGACAACGGCTTTAACCAGCGTGGCGAGCGGAATTGCGAAAAATACCCCCCAGAATCCCCACAAGCCGCCAAAAATGAGCACCGCAATAATGATAATCAGCGGATGTAAATTCACGGCTTCCGAAAAAAGAAAAGGCACAAGTAGGTTACCGTCTAAGAGCTGTGTGATGATAAATGTGATCACGATGTACCAAAACGTATGGGTATCACCGAACTGAAAAATCGCAACCAGCACGACAGGAATGGTCACTAACACCGCACCGATATAAGGCACTAATACGGAAAGTCCGACCGCTACGGCTAATAATAATGGGTAATTTAAGCCGAAAATGAGAAAGGTGGCGTAGGTGATGATGGTGACCACCAAAATTTCCATTAATTTTCCACGAATATAATTGGCGATTTGTTGTTGCATTTCTAACCAAACCACAGAGGCTAATGTTCGGTTACGCGGTAGAAAACGGCTGACGCCGGCAATTAATTGTTCTTTATCTTTCAGCAAGAAAAAAATCATGAGTGGCACAAGAAAAGAATAAATCCCCAATGTCACTAAGTTCATGATCGAGGAAAGAGAGAGTTTTAAGGCAGATTCGCCTAAACCGAGAATTTTAGTACGCACGGAACTGAAAATAGAATCAACCATTTGATAATCAATCAATTCCGGATAATGTTCCGGCAAGGAGAGCAGCCATTCATTAAATTTATTGAACATATGTGGTAAATCGCCTAATAATCCCGCCATTTGCCCCCATAGATTAGGGATTAAAACGACAACAATTAAGAAAACCAAGCCGATAAATCCACCTAAAATAATGGTGCTAGCGAGTAGTCTTGGACATTTTAAGCGTGTATTTAACCAACGAACGGGCCATTCTAAAAGATAAGCAAGCACAATGGCAACGAGCAAGGGGGCAATCAAATCACTCAAAAAATAGATTAAGATAAAGCCAAACAACAAAATGGCAAATAATCCCATCGCTTGCGGATCGCTGAAACGACGAGCGTACCACGTTTTTAACATTTCAATCATAATAAATACCTCTGTAAAACGGGTACGATTATAAGTTAAAATTTGAGCGAATCACATATACAGAAGGAATTTCCATGTCACTTATTCTTTTTCATAATCCTCGTTGTTCAAAAAGCCGTGAAACATTAGCTTTATTAGAACAGCGCCATATTCATCCTAAAATTGAGCTTTATTTGCAAAACACCTATACCCCGGCTGAATTAAAGCATCTTGCAGATAAATTAGGTATTAGCGATGTTCGACAAATGATGCGAACAAAAGACGCGTTATATGACGAACTGGGTCTGGATAACCCGAATTTGAGTCAGGCAGCGCTTTTGCAAGCGATTAGTCGGCATTCCTCACTTTTAGAACGTCCCATTCTTATTAACGGCAATAAAGCCAAAATAGGGCGCCCGCCGGAAAGCGTATTGGCTATTTTAGATTAGAAAAAAGGCAATTATTTTGGACCGCACTTTGAAGGGCGTGATGAATTAACTGCTTGCAGCGTAAAAACTGATTGAAGCGTAAATTGGATGAGGATTTAATGATTGAAATAACCTAAAAAAATACCCTGCTAAAGCAGGGTATTTTTTTGTTCTCTGTGTAAAATTATTCAGTAACAATACTTACGTATTTACGGCTTTTCTCGCCTTTTACTTCAAATTTTACTTTACCATCGGCTGTCGCGAATAAGGTGTGGTCACGTCCCATTCCAACGTTGTTGCCTGCGTGGAATTTAGTACCACGTTGACGAACGATGATGCTACCTGCTAATACAGATTCACCACCGAAACGTTTAACACCAAGACGTTTAGCTTCAGAATCACGACCGTTACGAGTTGAACCACCAGCTTTTTTAGTTGCCATCTACTTGATCTCCTCTGAAATTATGCTTGAATCCCAGTGATTTTCACTTCTGTGAACCACTGACGATGACCTTGTTGTTTACGGCTGTGTTTACGACGACGGAACTTAACGATTTTTACTTTATCGCCACGACCTTGCGCAACTACTTCAGCCACTACTTTTGCACCAGCAACGACTGGGGCACCGATTTTAACATCTTCACCATTAACGACCATCAACACTGAATCGAATTCAACTGTTGCGCCAGTTGCAAGTTCAAGTTTTTCTAAACGAACGACTTGACCTTCGCTTACTCGGTGTTGTTTACCGCCACTTTGGAAAACTGCGTACATAAATACTCCGCTATAAATTGTGCTCTAATGTTATTTCATTTCGCACATAAAATTCATATAAATAGGGCGCAAATTCTACGTAAAAATTTGCCTTATGGCAAGGACTTCTTTAAAAGAAAATAAAAAATCCCACAAATTCCTCGGAACGATTTCAGAAAGCCTAAAAAATCAGGTAAAATCGACCGCACTTTATGCCTCAGTTTTAACGTAACCGGCCCTATTTAGCTCAAATTGACCAAAATGAAGACAACAAACTTAATGGATATGAATGCGATCCAGGCGTTAAGCCAAGCGGATATGCAAAAAGTGAACGAATCGATTTTAGCCCAGCTGAACTCAGATGTGGTGCTGATTAATCAATTGGGATTCTATATCGTACAAGGCGGTGGTAAGCGTATTCGTCCGTTAATTGCCGTGCTGGCGGCAAGAGCCTTAGGTTTTGAAGGGCAAAAAGCCATTACGTGTGCCACCTTTGTGGAATTTATTCACACGGCGTCTTTGTTGCATGATGATGTCGTCGATGAATCGGATATGCGTCGTGGGCGTGCCACGGCAAATGCGGAGTTTGGTAATGCCGCAAGCGTGTTGGTAGGCGATTTCATTTATACCCGCGCGTTCCAATTGGTTGCTCAGCTGGAATCCTTAAAAATTTTGCGCATTATGGCGGATGCCACCAATGTGTTGGCAGAAGGCGAAGTTCAACAACTAATGAACGTCAATGATCCGCAAACAAGTGAAGAAAATTATATGCGGGTGATTTACAGCAAAACCGCCCGTTTATTCGAAGTGGCAACACAGGCAGCCGCAATTATTGCCGGCGGCACTGAAGCGCAAGAACGTGCATTGCAAAATTACGGTCGTTATCTCGGCACGGCATTCCAGTTGGTGGATGATGTGCTAGATTATAGCGCGAATGCCAAGGCCTTAGGGAAAAATGTGGGTGATGATTTAGCCGAAGGCAAACCGACCCTTCCTTTATTACACGCGATGCACCACGGCAATGAGCAACAAGCCGCATTAATTCGTGAGGCCATCGAACAAGGCGGAAAACGCGAGGCGATTGATGAGGTGTTAGCCATTATGGCAGAACACAAATCTCTTGATTACGCAATGGATCGTGCTAAACAAGAAGCGCAAAAAGCCGTGGATGCGATTCAAGTTTTGCCAGAAAGCGAGTATAAAAACGCGTTGATTTCTTTAGCCTATTTATCGGTAGATAGAAGTTATTAAGATGACAGAACAACAATCTCAAAGTGCGGTCGGTTTTCAACATAAAACACGCAAACAAAAACCGCGCAAAGATCCAAATGCACCTTTTATTCGTGAAAAATTGGAATTGCCTGAAGGACACAATAAACTGCTTTTGCACTCCTGTTGTGCGCCTTGCTCGGGGGAGGTGATGGAAGCCATTTTGGCGTCCGGTATTGAATTTACGATTTATTTCTACAACCCGAACATTCACCCGTTAAAAGAATATTTAATTCGCAAAGAAGAAAATATTCGTTTTGCGCAAAAATTTGGTATTCCGTTTATTGATGCCGACTATGATCGTCAAGAATGGTTTGATCGTGCTAAGGGGATGGAATGGGAGCCGGAGCGCGGCATTCGTTGTACCATGTGTTTTGATATGCGTTTTGAAAAAGCGGCTGAATATGCACATGAGCACGGTTTCCCGGTGTTCACCAGTTGCCTTGGTATTTCGCGTTGGAAAGACATGGAGCAAATTAACGGTTGCGGTCATCGTGCGGCAGAAAAATATGACGATGTGATCTATTGGGATTATAACTGGCGTAAAGAAGGTGGCTCACAACGGATGATTGAAATCAGTAAACGTGAGCGTTTTTATCAGCAAGAATATTGCGGTTGTGTTTATTCGTTGCGTGACAGCAATAAGTGGCGCGAACAAACCGGTCGTCAAAAAATTGAAATCGGTAAACTTTATTATTCCCCCAATCAGTAAGTCATTCCATGTATTGATTCATGGCAGATAAATTTCAGGCAAAGCTTGCTTTTCTAGGGTGTTTATCTGCCTTTCCTTTTTTCTCTACAACCGTTATTTTTTTCTACCTCCAACAGGTAAAAATCTTCAGGAAAACTGCATTTTTACTAGCGGGAAAAAGCGCAACTCGGTAGAATAGCCAGTCAATTTTTATGAACCATTAGAGTAAATTTTAGCCAGTATGACGCAAAAACTACATATTAAAACTTGGGGCTGCCAGATGAACGAATACGATTCATCTAAGATGGCGGATTTATTACACAGCACACACGGTTTGGAACTTACCGAGGTGCCGGAAGAAGCGGATGTTTTATTATTAAATACCTGTTCCATTCGTGAAAAAGCACAGGAAAAAGTCTTCCATCAATTAGGTCGTTGGAAAGAATTAAAGAAAAATAACCCGAATTTATTGATTGGCGTGGGCGGTTGTGTGGCATCGCAAGAAGGTGAACACATTCGTACCCGCGCGCCTTATGTGGATATTGTTTTCGGGCCGCAAACATTGCATCGCTTGCCTGAAATGATTAATCAAATTCGCGGTGGGAAAAGCTCCGTTGTAGATATTAGTTTCCCGGAAATTGAAAAATTTGACTGTCTGCCGGAGCCTCGTGCAGAGGGACCAACTGCCTTCGTTTCTATTATGGAAGGCTGTAATAAATATTGTACTTATTGTGTGGTGCCTTATACCCGTGGTGAGGAAGTCAGTCGTCCGGTAGATGATATTTTATTTGAAATTGCACAGTTAGCCGCCCAGGGCGTGCGTGAAGTGAATTTGCTTGGTCAAAACGTGAATGCTTATCGTGGCCCGACATTTGACGGTGAAATTTGTACTTTTGCAGAATTATTACGTTTAGTCGCTGCCATTGACGGTATTGACCGTTTACGTTTTACCACGAGCCATCCGATCGAATTCACCGACGATATTATCGATGTGTATCGTGATACGCCGGAGCTCGTGAGTTTCCTTCATTTGCCGGTGCAATCCGGTTCAGACCGCGTTTTAACCATGATGAAACGCGGACATACAGCGCTTGAATACAAATCCATTATTCGCAAACTAAAAGCGGTACGTCCGAATATTCAAATCAGCTCTGATTTCATCGTGGGGTTCCCGGGTGAAACCAATGAAGATTTCGAGCAGACTATGAATTTGATTGCTCAAGTGAATTTCGACATGAGTTTCAGCTTTATTTATTCTGCCCGTCCTGGTACACCGGCGGCAGATTACCCAGATGATGTGACTGAAGACGAGAAAAAACAACGTTTGTATTTGTTGCAACAACGCATCAACAATCAAGCGGCTCAATTCAGTCGTGCGATGTTAGGCACGGAGCAGCGCGTGTTGGTAGAAGGCCCATCGAAGAAAGATATTATGGAATTAACCGGCCGTACGGAAACCAACCGTATTGTGAATTTCCAAGGTACGCCGGAAATGATCGGGAAATTTGTCGATATTAAAATCACCGACGTATTCACGAACTCCCTACGTGGTGAAGTGGTACGCACTGAAGATCAAATGGGCTTGCGTGTGTTGCAATCGCCACAAATGGTAATTAACCGCACCCGTAAAGAAGATGAACTGGGTGTAGGCCGTTACACCGGCTAATTTATCTGAGCTGAATGAAAAAACCTCGCGATGTTTGCGAGGTTTTTTATTACGACTATTTCTGCTTTTCGAGGAAAATTAAATATTCCTCCAACATTTCAATGGCTTCCAAACAACGGGCTCGACGTTGTTCTAGTTGTTCCAGTTTTAATCGGTTAAATGGAAGTCCCTCTCTCTGCGCTTCACTTAAACTATCTTGCTCATGCTGAATTTTTTCATTGAAAGACGCTAAATATTCATAATATTTTGCCAGACGTTCGCGCGGTGGCAGGCTGTGTACAGGATGTTGACGTTTATTTTGCGGTTTATTTTCTTCTTTATCTTTAACCGGAAAGAGCTGCGCATTTTGCTGTTGACGCGTTAAAGCATCCGAAAGTGCGGTGCATTGTGCGGATAGTTTTTGCGTGTAAAACTGCCATGCTTCAATGTTATTGCTTTCAATCTGTTCAAGCTGCATAAGAGAGTGTTCGATCTGCTCAAAATAAAATGCCGTTTTTTGCCAATTTTCCGTAAACAGATTGGGTGAAAATTTTGCGTAAACAATCTCTTCTTTTTGCGAGGCATAACGTGCAAAGAAATGCTGAAGGCTTTGTTTTAAGCGTTGCGTGGAAATGTTGTTCATAGACATAAAAAAGCAAAAGTGCGGTGGAAAATTTAGGTGTTTTTCCGACCGCACTTTTAGGTTTAGAGAGTCATTGCTGCAAGCCAGCCGAAGGCTAACAACGGAATGTTATAGTGAATGAACGTTGGTACAACAGAATCCCAAATGTGGTCGTGTTTACCGTCCATATTCAAACCGGATGTCGGTCCTAAGGTTGAGTCGGAAGCCGGTGAGCCCGCATCACCTAATGCTGCCGCAACGCCCACGATAGACACTGTAGCAAGTGGGGAGAAGCCGAAAGACAAACAAAGCGGTACATAAATCGAGGTGATGATTGGCACCGTAGAGAAGGAAGAACCGATTCCCATGGTGATCAATAAGCCGACGAATAACATTAAGAATGCGGCCAGTCCTTTACTTTGTAACCCTTGTCCTAAGGTTTGCACTAAGTCTGTTACGCCACTGGTGGTATTAATCACATTAGCGAAACCGGAGGCAGCGATCATCACAAAGCCGATCATGGCCATTAAGCGTAAGCCTTGTTGGAAAATGTCGTTACTTTCTTTGAGCTTAAAGATGCCGAACACGGCAAAAATGACTAAACCGACCAAACCACCGATGATAGTAGAGCTTGTCACTAATTGTGTGGTGAAGGTAGCCACAATCGCAACAAGGCTTGCGGTGATTTGTTTTGGTGTAATGTTAGCAATGTGTTGCTCAATGTCTTGCGTTGTTGGTTCTGCTGTGGTGACGGCATATTCACGCGGTTTGCGATAAGTGATAAATACGGCAGTCAATAAGCCTAAAATCATCCCGGTTACCGGAATCATCATAGCGAGGGAGACTTCACCTACTGTTGTTTGTAACCCTAATGAGGCACCGACATTATTAATATTTTTCACCAAAACGCTTTCGATAAAGATTTTACCGAAACCCACAGGTAATAACATATAGGTGGCGGTTAAGCCAAAAGTGAGGACGCAAGCCACGGCACGACGGTCAATTTTTAGTTTGTTGAACACAGCAAGTAGCGGTGGAACAACAATTGGAATAAACGCAATGTGCACCGGTAACAGGTTTTGTGATGAAATCGAGAATAAGACCAAAATCCCCAATAAGGCATATTTGAACATGGCAATCCCATTGGCAGAGGGGGTTTTGTTCATGCGGGTAATCACTTTATAGGCGAGTAAATCAGTGATGCCGGATTTGGAGATGGCAATAGCAAAGGCACCGAGCATGGCATAGTTCATTGCCACTTCAGCACCGCCACCAAGGCCGCCGGTAAAGGTTTCAATGGTTTTTGTTAGGCCTAAATCGCCGATTAAACCTGCGGTGAGGGCAGAAATAACCAAGGCAACGACCACGTTAATTCGCAACAAGCTGAGAATCAGCAGGACTGCGATGGAAATAACAACTGGATTGGTTAGCATTTTTTTGTCCTTATGATTAAGTTATTGATAATTTACTAGAGAAATAAAATTTGTCTAATAAAATCAGCGGCTAATTTCTGAGGAATTTATTTTTACGGTAAAAAAACAAACCCCTCGAAAGTCAACTTCCGAGGGGTTTTAAAGGGTAGCGTTTTATTCGTGCCTGCTCGGAAGTTATCTTCCAAGCACACCAAATACCTGAAAGATCATTCAGTTACGTGGTGATGATGGTGACGACGAATAAAGCGCATTTTGGAATCTCCTATGTGAATTGGTTTTTAAGCTACTTCAAAAAAAATTTTACTGCAAGTGTTTTTTCAAAAAATGTGAAGTGCGGTCGATATTTTTGATGTTTTTTACGTTTCGAAGAAAACATACAGGAATTTGCCTCAGTTTGTTTTAGGATTTTCGCCGATATGCAATAAACGCATACGTAACCTATTTAAGAAAAAACACGGTAAAATCCCACCGCACTTTTTAGAAGCGTAGCGTGCAACTTGTTGCACGAATAAAAACGCTCGTGAGGAAAATCATTCGTAGCACGCTACGCACGAAATCGTGAATGCCTGAAAGGGTTAAATAATGTTCCGTGCCTGGTTTGGTCGTACATCAAGATGCACGCTACGCATGAAATCGTGAATGCCTGAAAGGGTTAAATAATGTTCCGTGCCTGGTTTGTTCGTGCATCAAGATGCACGCTACGCACGAAATTATGAATGCCAGAAAGGGTTAAATGACGTTCCGTGCATGGTTTGGTCGTGCATCAAGATGCACGCTACAATATGAAATTACGCTCCTCGTAGCGTGCAACTCGTTGCACGAATAAAAACGCTCGTGAGGAAAATCATTCGTAGCACGCTACGCATGAAATCGTGAATTACGCATCGCATAGGTTTTTATAGCCAGACCTTGGTTGGCTATAATGAAAAGGATTAAGTTCAACTGAACTTAATCCTTCATTATGAAGTGAAAAAACACGGTAAAATCTCACCGCACTTTTCAGGTTTAGAACGTGTAGTTTACACTTAAACGAACATCGCGACCCGGCTCAGGCAAGGTGGATACGCCCGCGCGTTGGCTGTGGCTGCGATAGTATTTGTTGAACGCGTTGTTTAACGCTAAGTTAAGGTTTACGTTTTTAGTCGGTTTCCAAGTCACGTAGAAATCGTTTACGCCATAGCCCGGACGTTTGGTGGTGGTTGCACCGCCGCCACGGTTGTTGGTGGTGGAATCGTAGCTGGTATGTTGTACAAAACGGCCTTTCCAACCGATTTCTACGTCAGGTTGTTCGAAGCGGTAAGAGGCGCCGGTGGTCCAAGTACGACCGATCGGAATGGCGGTGACGGTGCTATCCACGGTTCTGCCGTCCAATTCCGGCTTGCTGTAAGCCACGCCGGTACGCAAGGTTAAGCCTTCATATTTATAGGCTGCACCTAATTCATAGCCGTGATTTCTTAATTTTCCGGCATTTTGGATTTCATAATAACCCTGTCTGATTTGCGTAAAGGCGTGCGTGTCCTGAACGGTTTGCCAGAAATAGCTACCGTTTAAGGAAAGGCTATCGGCGAATTTATAGTTGAAACCCACTTCCGCATTGCGTGATTTTTCCGGTTTAATGTTGTTGGCGATGGAATACACGGCCGTGCCTCCCCGGCTAGCGCCTGAAGAAAGCATGATTTCGTGGAAACGCGGGCTACGGGTAGCATAGTTTAAGCTGGTATTTAAACTAAGATCATTGGTGACTTCATAAATCAAACCAACGCTTGGATTCACACTGCCTTTCTTCGATTTTGAACCGTCCATGGCACGGAAATTGAAGTGGTCGTAACGCAAACCGGTGGTTAAGGTGAACGCGCCTAAGCCCCAGATACCTTCCGTGTAAACACCCACCTCACGTTTCTTTTGGGTCTTCATTTGGACACCGTTTTGTACGGTAAGAGAATTTGGTTTACCTTCTTGGTCGCGGTAATTGACACCGTATTTGATTAAGTGAGATTCACCAATAGGTGAGTCCAAGTTTACGTTGGCACCATTGGCAATTAATCGGATTCTGGAACGTTCACTTGGCTCTTCACGGCTAATTACACTGCGCCATACATTAGCCTTAGCATTGCTAATCAAGCCCATGTTTTTGCCAGTCCATTCAATTTTGCTGGTATCGTTCGTGGTGATGCGATAGCGAGGGGCGTTATTTTCCGTATTCGGAATTTTGTTGCCATTGCGATCTAAAACATACCAAATATTCCCTTCTTGGTTTAACGTATAGCCGTTTGCACGCTGTTCTTTTGTGAGTGCCGGTGGAGTGCCATTTCGCCCATTTGCCGTTAGCCAATCCTGTGAAAAGTCAAATTCTTCACGAAGTGCACGAACGCCATAATGGCGTTCTTGACGATGACTTAATTCAATTCGGTGATCTTCATTTAAATCTGCGCCAACTTTTGCTAATAAGCCTCGTTGACCTAATGCACTATTTTTGATTTTGTAGCCGTTGCCTGCTTTATACTCGCTTTCTTTGACCCAGTTACCGGAAATTAACGCATCCATCATACCGGCGCGTGAATAAACGGTTGCACCTTTGCTCCAACCTTTGTTTGAGCTCACACCTGCATTTACCTTAAAACCAATGTCTTGACCTTCTTTCAGAAGATCTTTTGCGCTCACGGTTTCTGCCACGATAGCACCGCTGGTTGCACCGATGCCGGCACTGGCGGATCCTGTGCCTTTTTGTACGCTCACTTTCTTCAATAGTGCCGGGTCAAACATGAAACGACCTTGATGGTGGAAAAGTTGGGCATCGGTATAAGCATCATCTACTTTCACATCCACTTGATCTTGCCCCATCCCACGAATGGTAAACCACTGTGATGTGCCGCGACCGCCACCGAAGTTAATCGCCGGTTCGTCTTTCAATAAACCTTTTAATTCGGTTTCCGTGCTGCGATTAATGGATTCAGTCGTAATCACATTGGTTTTACTTTTGGCACCGGTATTTTCAGATACCACGTTAATTACGTCTAAGTTGTCCGCATAAACCGCGGTGGTAACTAACATTGCAAGGGGAAGCAATGAAAAATGTTTGCGCATAAATGCTCCTCTAAAGGTTGATGAAAGGTGAAATTTACAGCGTGGCAATTTAACGTATTTGCTCAATTTATACAAATGATAATTATTATTGATATTAAGTTGTTTCTAATGGCGTTTTATGGATAAAAATGTATGTAGTTTTTGTTAAAAGAGACGGAAAACGGAAGCTCTATTGGTATGAGGAAAGAATGAACCTGAGAAGGAAAATATCGCAAAATCTCACTGCACTTTTGCTTTTTCTCCTAAAAATTGACTAAAATTCCTTAACTTTTCACCGCTGATTGAAAGGAAATGAAAATATGAATCGAACAGGGTTATTCAACTTATCTTGGGAACGTTATCTTAATTTATTGTTTCTCTTGTTAACGGTTGGTTTTCTTAGTAGCGGCGTCGTCACATTTATTGCCGCTAACTGGGATTATCTTTCTGATTTAGCGAAGATTTACGGGTTGCAAACGTTGTTCGTTTTTTCTGTGATTATAGGCGGCTATTTTTTTATGCGCGAAAGTCGTCAGTTATCAGCGGAGAAATTAAAACTCGTTTCGGTTGCGTTCTTCTTTTGCACAGCCGTCCTGATTGGCGCTACCTTGGCACTCGTTGGGCAAACATATCAAACGGGCGCGAATGCATGGGAATTGTTTGCTATTTGGTCGGTGTGCCAAATTCCATGGTTGCTTTTGTTGCCTAATGTTGCTTCCGCCTTATTGCTGATTGTCACAGCAAATTTAGCTGTGTATTTACTTCAGATCGATAATTATGACTATGTTGCTGTTTATGGCGTATTTCTCAATGGTGTTGGCTTGGTATTCAGTGAGGTTTTTACACGACGATTGCATGATGAACGTTGGCGAATCTTACCCAAAATCTTGCTTGGTTTTGTGATCATACATCTCTTCGGCATTCGTTTTATGGTCGATGACGCGATGTTTTATAGCGCTTTGGGTTGGTTTTCAGTGCTAAATTTCTTGATCGTGAGTGTGCCTTCTGCCGCATTATTTTATTTTTATAAGCAATATCGTTTTGATTTCACCAATTTAGTTGCAAGTGCATTGGGGATAATTGTTGCCTTTAGCATGTTGCTCTTTTCTCATATCAATTCTGCGGATGCCGTTTTTTCGAGAGGTTTGTTGATTTTTGTGCTGACGATCTTGGCAATGAAATATCTGTACAAGCTTTATCAAGCCCGTTATCCGCAACAGACGAAAATGCCTTGGGCATTGTCCGTTCTGTTTATTTTTGCCATTCTCATCGGTATGGTCACCGCCATTATTTGGGCGGCGTTTATTCTTGATATATCTGACCCGTTGTTCGCTGTACTTGCTTTGGCGATCGCAATGTTGCTTACCGCACTGGGATTACATCGAGCTTATCCGCAAGCGAGTAATGAAATGTCGCTGGTGGTCGGTATTTGTTTTTTGATGGGATATGGCTTACTTGGTGGTTATTTATGGTTTGATCATTTGGAGAGTGAGTCTAGCGAAACAACGCAGGCTTTTGTGCCGTTGTTGTTTTCTTGTGTGGTCGGTGCTTTTTATTTCGTTCGCAAAGAAGTTTGGCTACAAACTTTAACGGTAGTGAGTATCTTAAGCATGTGGCACCTCAGTTACGTGGAGGAGATTTCATCCGGTGCCTTGCCTTTACCTTATCTTTCTATGTTGTGCTGTATTTGTGTTTTTGTAGGGCAGTTCTTGTGGATGATAAAACACCAGCAGAGCGAGGCAGTGACACCGCTTGCTTGGGGGCTTTTATTTTTTAGTATTGGCTCTTGGATGTATTCCGCGTCCCAAACCTTCTTTCCTTGGATTCATCATTTCAGCGAGGTCGCCGACGAGTTACCGTCCATTGATACGTTCTCGGACTTTTTCAGCGTCATTACCTATGGCATTTTTTCACGAGCGACATTGACATTTTCATGGTGGGTACCGTTTTTTGTTTGTCTTACACCTTTCTGTGTTTATTGGGTTATCAGCTTCTTTTTTAAATCTGCGCTGGCGGAAAAGTGGTTTATTGCCATTGTTTTCATGCTCTTTACGATTGGTTTTGTGGCTCAACCGTCTATTTTGTTTTTTGTTGCCCTGTGGTTAATTGCCTATGTTTCAGCAAGCCGATCTTTATTTTTTATCGCCTTATTGGCGCTCATTACAAATTTAGCGCTTTATTATTACATGCTCTTTATCCCATTGCTTTATAAGTCGTTTTTACTCTTATGCTTTGGTGCATTATTTTCCTTTGTCCTATTTTTCTTGCATCGGAAATCTAAAGTGACGACACAAAGTGCGGTCGATTTTTCCGGTGTTTCTAAAAGAAAACCGTTGATAGCACTGCTTATCGCGTTACTGATGTTATCACCATTAAATTATAAGGTATGGCAATTTGAGAATGTGTTGGCGACCGGCAAACCGATCGTGCTAAAAATTGCGCCGGTGGATCCACGTTCGTTAATGCAAGGGGATTATATGTCGTTGAATTATGTCATTTTGCAGGATATTGCAGCGCAACTTAATGATGAGCCTGACCAGCTAAATGATGAGCAAACCAGCGAAGAGGACACTTGGCAGACAACGAGCAAACCACAACCTAAACGAGTTTATGCCTTAATTCATCAAAATGAGCAGGGCGTTGCCACCTTGTGTCGCGTGGAAAAAAGTAAGCCAACGGATTTCACGGATTGTGAACCAAACCTGTATTTACCGATTAATAACACAGGCTGGTCGCCGGCATTGCCAAGCCAAGAATATTTCTTTGCGGAAGGAAAAGGGCAATATTATGCGCAGGCAGAGTACGCCGAATATCGTTTTAAAGACGGCATTTTATTACTTGCCCGTTTATTGGATCAGGATTTAAAACCTTTATAAAAGCAAGAATAAGATCGTTGATAGATAAGAAAAAAGTGCGGTGGATTTTTAAAACGTTTTACGTCCACCGCACTTTTTTATTTTGAGCTTTGCGCTTATTTCATCGCAATCATGGAACCGAAGTTAAAGCATTGGAACCAAAGCTCCACATGAGAAAAGCCGACATTTTTTAATCGCGCTTTATGGGTTTCAATGCTGTCTGTGCGCATCACATTTTCAAGTGCGGTGCGTTTTTGGCTCACTTCTAATTCGCTGTAACCGTTGGCACGTTTAAATTGATGGTGGAGATCAATCAGCAATTCATTGGTTTGTTCATCCTCAAAGCAGAATGTTACATCTCATTGCCAACAGATGAGTTGAATCTTCAAGTTGTGAGATCGGAGTACATTTGAAATAAGAATAAACAAAAAAGGAAAGTGAACGATTCACTTTCCTTTTTGTTTTTTAACTTGCCGGCTTATTGTTTCCGCCAAGTGGTGCCGTTCGGGCCGTCTTCTAATACAATGCCCATTTGAGTTAAGGCGTTGCGTGCCGCATCCGCAGCCGGCCAGTCTTTTGCCGCGCGCGCTTCGTTGCGTTGTTTGATAAGCCCTTCAATTTTGTCGATTTCGTCATCATCGGAACCGGCTTGTAGGAATTGTTCCGGATCGAGTTGGAGCAAACCGAGAATACCGGCAAGTTCTCGTAAACGCGCGGCAAGTCCGTTGGCTTTGGTCATGTCTTCGGTTTTTAGTTTGTTCAATTCGCGCGCCATTTCAAATAGCACAGAAAGGGCATTTGGCGTATTGAAATCATCGTCCATTGCCTCACGGAAGGCGTCCACAAAATTTTCACCGCCAAAAGCCACCGCACTTTTATCGGTGCCGCGCAATGCGGTGTAGAGGCGTTCCAATGCGCCATGAGCCAGATTGAGGTTTTCTTCGCTGTAATTTAATTGGCTGCGGTAGTGGGCGCTGAGCAAGAAGTAACGTACGCTTTCTGCATCGTAGTGGCTTAATACATCGCGAATCGTGAAGAAGTTGCCGAGGGATTTCGACATTTTCTCTTTATCCACCATGATCATGCCGGAATGTAGCCAGTAGTTCACATACTGGTTACCGTGGGCGCAGCAGGATTGGGCGATTTCGTTTTCATGGTGCGGAAACATTAGGTCGGAGCCGCCACCGTGAATGTCAAAATGTTCGCCAAGTTGTTTGCTGTTCATGGCGGAACATTCAATGTGCCAGCCCGGGCGGCCTTTGCCCCAAGGCGAATCCCAGCTTGGTTCGTTTGGTTTGGACATTTTCCACAACACGAAATCCATTGGATTTTTCTTGATTTCATTGATTTCAATACGCACGCCCGCTTGTAATTGTTCTAAATCTTGGCGGGATAATTTGCCGTATTCTTTGAAGCTTTCCACATCAAACATCACATCGCCGTTGTCTGCCACATAAGCATGCCCGCGCTGAATCAGTTTTTCAACAAGGGCAATAATTTCAGGAATATGATGGGTTGCGCGAGGTTCAAAGTCCGGACGCAAAATGTTCAGGGCATCAAAATCTTTATACATTTCCACAACCATGCGATCGACTAGTTGATCGCAGGTTTCTTTGTTTTCCAACGCCCGCTTAATGATTTTGTCATCCACATCAGTGATGTTGCGTACATAGGTTAAATCATAGCCTAAATAGCGTAAGTAACGTGCGACAACATCAAAACACACAAAGGTACGTCCATGCCCGATATGACAGAGATCGTAAACGGTCACGCCGCAAACATACATGCCGATTTTGCCGGCGTGAATCGGTTTAAAAATTTCTTTTTCGCGAGTGAGGGTATTGAAAAGTTTTAACATATTGGGATCCAAATCTTTTTGAAAACGCACCGCACTTTATGGCGATTTGGGGCGGATTATGGAATAATGACGCTCTTTAATTCGTATAGGAAAAGCACAATGATTACACTACACACTAATTTCGGCGACATTAAAATTGCCTTAAATCATGAGAAAGCACCGGTAACGGCAGAAAACTTCTTAACTTATTGTAAAAATGGGTTTTATGATAACACAATTTTCCACCGTGTGATTGACGGTTTTATGATTCAAGGCGGCGGCATGGAAAGCGGTATGCGTGAGAAAGCGACTAACGCGCCGATTAAAAACGAAGCCAACAATCGTTTAAGCAACAAGCGCGGCACCATCGCCATGGCGCGTACTTCTGATCCGCATTCTGCGACGGCACAATTCTTCATTAACGTGGCGGATAACACCTTCTTGGATTACCGTTCAAAAGAAATGTTTGGCAAAGAAGTGGTACAAGAGTGGGGCTACGCGGTATTCGGAGAAGTGGTTGAAGGCATGGATGTTGTGGACAAAATCAAAGGTGTGAAAACCGGCAACAAAGGTTTCCACCAAGACGTGCCGAATGAAGATGTGGTGATTACCTCTGTTACCGTTGACGAATAAGACTATGGGCAACTCATTGAGTTGCCTGATTTTTTTAGATTAATATGTATTCCTTTTTTGACACCCATACTCATCTCGATTATTTGCAACAAGCCACCGGTGAGCCGTTAGCGCAGCTTATGCAAAATGCGCAGGCGGCTGGCGTGCAAAAGATCTTGATCGTCGCCGTGTTACAGCGGGATTTCAAAACGATTGAAGATATGACCGCACTTTATCCGCAACAGTTGTATTACGGCTTGGGGCTACATCCGCTGTATATCAAGGAGCACCAAGCGCAGGATTTGGATTTATTGGAACAGGCGTTAGCAATGCGTTCACCAAATTGCACCGCTGTGGCGGAAATCGGTTTGGAACGTGCCGTGCCGGAATTATTAACCGATGAACTATGGCGCAAGCAATGCGATTTTTTTGAAGCGCAACTCTATTTTGCGAAGAAGTACGATTTGCCGGTGAACATGCATTCCCGCAAGTCGCACGATCAGCTGTTCTCTTTTCTCAAACGCATTGAGGTGCCGAAACGTGGCGTCGTGCATGGTTTTGCAGGCAGTTACGATCAGGCAAAACGTTTTGTGGATTTGGGCTATTCTATTGGTGTCGGCGGCACGATTACCTATGAACGCGCCAATAAAACCCGTCAAACCATCGCGAAATTGCCGCTTGATGCCTTGCTGTTAGAAACGGATTCGCCCGACATGCCGGTATTCGGTTTTCAAGGTCAACCGAATCGCCCGGAAAGAGTGCAACAGGTTTTTAAGGTGTTGTGTGAATTAAGACGTGAAACGCCGGAGATCATTGCCGAGACAATTTGGCAAAATAGCCTCAGAAAATTTGCGTGAAGTATTAAAAAATGAGTGTTTATTTCTTTTATCTATAAGGGAAGACTATGGACGAGATTAAATTTAGAGCAATGCGTGCTGCCGGCATCGGTTGTTTCGTTATGTTAGCGATTATCGGCTTTTTCGTATTCACCACACCGACAAATGAGCTTATTGATTTCTTAACAGAGGTTGGGCAGATGGCTGGCGGACGAACCACGATCGGCGTTTTCATGATTGCCTCGTTACCGCCGTTCACCGGTTTTATTTGCTATTATTTTTGGAAATGGGTGCTTAAATAATTATGGCTAAGCTGTATTTTTATTATTCCACTATGAATGCAGGAAAATCCACGACTTTGCTGCAATCTTCCTATAACTACCGTGAACGCAACATGAACACGCTGGTTTATACGGCGGCGATTGATGATCGTTTCGGCATAGGTCGCGTGACTTCCCGCATCGGGATCAGTGAACAGGCGAACACGTTCGCACGAGACACGGATTTATTCACAGAAATTCAGCAACATTTAGCAAAAGCGCCATTGCACTGCATTTTAGTGGATGAAGCGCAGTTTTTAACGAAAGCGCAGGTGTATCAACTGAGCGATGTGGTGGATAAACTGAATATTCCGGTGTTGTGTTATGGCTTGCGCACGGACTTCCAAGCGGAGCTTTTTGAAGGCAGTCGCTATTTGCTGGCATGGGCGGATCAGTTGGAAGAACTGAAAACCATTTGTTATTGTGGACGTAAAGCCAATTTTGTCTTGCGTCTCAATGAACAGGGCGACGTTGTCAAACAAGGAGACCAAATTCAAATCGGCGGTAATGACAGCTATTTATCGGTGTGCCGACGGCATTATAAAGAACGTATGGCGGAATAAAGTGCGGTGAATATTGACCGCACTTTGCGGATGGCGAGGGATTAACCTATACCGGCTTTGCCTAAGGTGCCGTCATCAATTGGGGCGGTGTTTGGCGTGCCGAGAACTTCCCATACTTTATCGCCATTTTTGAAAAACACAAATCCACCGTTGTCCATTTTTGTCCAAACTTCATCTTTTGTCAGTGGAACAGTCGTGATGATCGTGACTTTATCTCCCTCTTTGGTGTAGTCGTTGAAGTCGATGACACCGCCATCATCCACCCGTTGCGCTTTACCGAAAGGCGCTTGACGGGTGATGTAATGTAAGTTTGTTGAGCAACGCACGATCATCCATTCGCCGTTCGACAGCATAAAGTTTAATGTGCCGTAACGTGCAAGATCATTGCTGATCTGTTGAATCGCCTCAAAAATTTCCTCTTCACCGGGTTTGTGTTTAAAGCGTGTTTTGAGCTGCTCTAACATATAACAGAACGCTGTTTCAGAATCGGTGGTGCCAATCGGTTGATAAAAAATCGTTTCGGTCACAGGCAAATTCACCAAATTGCCATTGTGCGCGAATACCCAATTTTCACCCCAAATTTCACGCATAAAAGGGTGGGTATTTTCGATGTTGACATCGCCTTGCGTTGCTTTTCGAATGTGGGCAATCACGTTAAGTGACTTGATGTTATATTGTTTCACACAGTCGGCAATGGGGGAGCTGTGCCCCGGTTTATTATCACGAAATACGCGCACGCCTTTGCCTTCAAAAAAAGCAATCCCGAAACCGTCCGAGTGACAGTCTGTTAAACCGGCGCGATGGCGAAAACCTTCAAAGGAAAACACAATATCAGTAGGTGTATTGCAATTCATTCCTAATAGTTGACACATACTTGACCTAATTTCTTAATAACCATAAAACTTATGGCGATTTAACACGATAATTCGGCAAAATTCAACTTAAACCATAGGGTGTTCTTAGAACAAAATGTTTGGCTTGATAACCGTTCTCTATGAGAAAAAAACGTCACGGTATGCACGAATCCGTCATATAAAACGGACACTGATGCTGAAACAAAAGTGTCCGTGATTTTTTGAGAGAGGAAATTAGGCGTAGATAAGTTCAGGCGCCTTGCCGTCATTAATGGTTTGCTCGTTGACCACCACTTTTTCCAACCCTTCTAAAGAAGGCAAGTCGTACATGGTGTCGAGCAAGACGCCTTCGATGATGGAGCGTAAGCCGCGAGCGCCGGTTTTACGGGCGAGGGCTTTTTTCGCCATGGCGATCAAGGCTTCTTTAGTGAATTCCAGTTTCACGTCTTCCAACCCAAACAACGCTTGATATTGTTTACACAAGGCATTTTTCGGCTCGGTCAGAATGCGCACGAGGGCTTCTTCATCTAATTCGCTTAACGGTGCAACCACCGGTAAACGCCCGATAAATTCCGGGATTAAGCCGTATTTCATTAAATCGTCCGGTTCCACCTGTTTGAACAAGTCCGTCAACGTGGCTTTGTCTTTTTCGCTCTTAATTTCAGCGCCGAAACCAATCGCAGTGGCAACACTGGTGCGTTTTTCAATGACTTTATCTAAGCCGGCAAAGGCACCACCGCAAATAAACAGAATTTTGGAGGTATCGATGCGCAACATTTCCTGTTGCGGGTGTTTGCGTCCGCCTTGCGGAGGAATAGACGCAACCGTGCCTTCAATCAGTTTTAACAAGGCTTGTTGTACCCCTTCGCCGGAAACATCGCGGGTAATGGACGGATTCTCCGATTTGCGGGTGATTTTATCGATTTCGTCGATATAAATAATGCCTTGTTCCGCACGTTCGATGTCGTAATCACAGTTTTGCAGTAATTTTTGTAACACGTTTTCCACGTCTTCGCCCACGTAACCGGCTTCCGTCAAGGTGGTGGCATCCGCCATAGCGAAAGGCACGTTTAACATACGCGCCATGGTTTCTGCCAACAGGGTTTTACCGCTACCGGTCGGGCCGATAAGTAAAATGTTACTTTTACCCAATTCCACATCGTTGGTTTGATGTTTGGTGCGTAGGCGTTTGTAGTGGTTATACACCGCCACTGCCAACACTTTTTTCGCGTAATCTTGGCCGATAACATAATCATCTAAATGGGCGCGGATTTTGTGCGGTGTGGGTAATTCCTGTTCTTTTGTTGCTTCTGCGTCTTCGCTTTCAGCTTCTTCGCCATGCGCTTCGTTGAGCAACATATCGTGACACAATTCGATACATTCATTACAAATGTAACCGGAGGTGCCGGCGATAAGTTTATTGACTTCGTCTTGTTCTTTGCCACAGAAAGAACAATGTAATTCTTTATCTTTTGCCATGTTTATCTCTTAACGTTTGGTAAACACTTCATCGATTAAGCCGTAGTTTTTGGCTTCTTCTGCCGACATAAAGTTGTCGCGATCAGTGTCTTTTTCGATGGTTTCAATGGGTTGTCCGGTGTGGAATGCCAAGCGTTCGTTTAACGTGCCTTTAATTTTTAAAATCTCTTGGGCATGAATTTGAATATCCGATGCTTGTCCACGGAAGCCGCCTAACGGTTGGTGAATCATCACACGAGCGTGAGGTAATGCGCCGCGTTTACCCGGTGCGCCACCGGCTAATAAAAAGGCTCCCATGGAACAGGCTTGTCCAACGCACAAGGTGCGCACATCGGGCTTGATGAATTGCATGGTGTCGTAAATTGCCATTCCGGCAGTCACGGAACCGCCCGGTGAGTTGATGTATAAATTGATGTCTTTATCGGGGTCTTCTGATTCTAGGAAAAGCAATTGTGCCACAATCAGATTGGCCATGTTGTCTTCCACTTCACCGCTTAGGAAAATCACGCGATCTTTCAGTAAGCGGGAATAAATGTCATAGGCACGTTCGCCGCGGGAAGTTTGGTCAACGACCATAGGAATTACACTCATATGTTCCTCAATTTAGTCAGGATAGGGTGAAAAGTGCGGTCAGAAAAAACGGAGTTTTTTGATATTGGACGAGCCAACAGCGCCGCAAGAACAAAATTCTTTCATAAAAAACGGCGGCTATTTTACCTGAAAAATTGGGTTTGCTGAATGACTATTCGGGCAAAAATAAAAATGCGATCATTCGTTTGAAAAAATGACCGCACTTTTAGGCGTTGGAGCCTGTTATTACGGTTCTTGTTTTGCCGGATCCTCTTTCAGCGAGTTGTAGTCCACCAATGCCCGCCAGTTAAACACTTTGATCGGCTGCGGTTTCGGGTTGAAAAAATCATCTTGGCTTAAATGACTTTCTTTAATGCCTAACCATTGGGCAAAGCCGTGAATAAAATTAAAAGCGCTTTGCGGGTTTTTAACAAGGGTTCTTTTGGTATCGTCACTGGAAAAACGAACAAAAGGCACCGCATAACTTTGTTTGTATTCCTTGTTATTTAGCATAGACAGATTTTTGCCTGCGCCTAAATGCGCCAAGCCATGATCCGAGAAATAAATGACAGAATAACTTTGTCCTTGCTCTTTTAGAATTTGATTCACCTCAGACAATAAACTGTCCGTTTGTTTTAAGGTGTCTAAATAACAAGACATTTCTCGGCTAATTAAATGAAATTTCGGTTCTTCGCCATTTAAATGGGCGCAAAAGGTCGGATGCGAGCCAATTAAATGTAAAACGATTAATTTGGTTTGATCTTTATCTTTCGCCAAAAGTTGTTTTAACGGCTCCAATAATGCCGTGTCCGAGATATTGTCCGAATCATACCCACCTTTTTTGGTAAAGAACGATTCATCTGCTTGAATGCCGATACGCGATGCCATGGTGTCCCATTCGCCCACTTTGCCTTGGTTGGATAACCAATAGGTTTTGTAATGGGCAAGTTTGGCGAGTGAAATAATGTTATCAGTGTAAACCGTTTCTTCATTGTTATTAATGGAACGATATAGTGTGCGCTGTAAAGACGGTTGCGTATTTGGGCCAGCAGCCACATATAAATTGAAAATTAAGCCGTTCACTTGTTCCAAAAACGGCGTGGTTTTTTGTGGATAGCCGTATAAAGAGGTGTAATCCCGACGCATGCTTTCGCCGATCACCAAAACATAGTTTTGATATTTGGGCTCCACGGAAAGGATTTGCCATTCCGGTGTTTTGGTCAAGGCGTCATTGAGTAAATCCCGTTGCGTTAAATAGGTGTTATTCACTTTGATGGCGTTGGAAAGAAAACTCACCGGATAAAAGTTTGAGGCTTTAAAAAAGTCTGCAAGGCTAAATTCTTTTTCTTTATCGGTATTTTTCATCACATTTGAAATAGGTTGATATAAGGTAAATGCAAGAAGAATAAAATAAATAAGATAATATGCCGATTTATTATTTTTACTTGGTGTGATATGGCGGTTGATAAATAATAAAATAAGAAATAAAAGAAGATAAAAGAAAGTAAAAAAATAAATGGATAACGGCATTGCGCGAAAGAAGCCTAATGTTTCGCTAAAGTTAGTTTCATAGACGGAGGCAATAATCCCAATGGATGCCGGGCCATATAATAGGCCGGATGGGGTGTAACCTAAGGCAATAATAAAAATGAATGTCAGCATAATAAGAAATAATGTATTGCTATGCTTTTTTAAAGTGAAAAGCAATAATCCTAATGCCAAAATGCTGAATGTATGCGTGAGATAATGATCTAAAATGCCCAATGCAACATGAGAAAGAAAGGCAAAAATGCATAACAATAAAGCAAAAGTAAAAGGCTGATAGAAAATGTGGGATTTTGGGGTTTGAGACATCTGGTTTACCGATTATGTGTTTATTAGGGCTAAATTTTAGTCCCTTTGTGCTTAAAAATGAAGTTTTCATTGTAATACATTGGGTTATAACTATCGCTTATGAGGAAGATAATTTTTTTATTTGCATTTGCGCCTATTAATTTTAATAATGTGGCGATTTTTTAAGAAGTTTATGCAAGTAGGCATGCCTAAACAGTATGATTCCTCGTTTAGCTAAAAGGAAATTTTATGAATATTCAGCAGGTTATAAAAGAAAATCGCTTGGAGCTGTTGTTCCAGCAAGGGTCATTTGGTCTTGAAAAAGAAAGCCAACGCGTGCACGCGGACGGGGCGGTTGTGGTGACGGAACACCCAAAATGCTTCGGTAATCGTTCTTATCATCCTTATATCCAAACGGATTTTGCGGAAAGTCAGCTTGAGTTAATCACCCCACCCAATAAAAAAATTGAAGATACGTTGCGTTGGTTATCCGCCATCCATGAAGTGGTGTTACGCTCTTTACCGGAAGACGAATATATCTTTCCGTTGAGTATGCCGGCCGGCTTGCCACCGGAGGATCAAATTAAAGTGGCACAACTGGACAATCCGGTCGATGTGGCGTACCGCGAGCATTTAGTGAAATCGTACGGTAAAAGCAAGCAAATGGTGAGTGGCATTCACTACAACTTCCAGCTTGAGCCAGCGTTCATTCAACAGCTGTTTGCACGACAAAATGACTACCAAAGTGCGGTGGATTTTCAGAACGATTTATATTTGAAAATTGCCCGTAATTTTTTGCGTTATCAATGGATTCTCGTTTATTTATTAGCGGCTACGCCAACGGTTGATGCCAATTATTTTCTCCACGGCACGCCATTAAAAGCGGGGCAATATGTCCGTAGTTTACGTTCTGGCCAATATGGTTATGTGAATGACCCAAGTGTGAAAGTGTCTTATGACAGCTTGAACGATTATGTGACAACCTTGGAACACGCGGTGAGTAGCGGACAGCTTATTGCCGAAAAAGAATTTTATTCCAACGTGCGTTTGCGTGGTGCGAAACAGGCGCGTGAATTGCTACAAAACGGCATTCAATATTTGGAATTCCGTCTGTTCGATCTAAACCCGTTTGAGGCTTATGGTATCGCCTTAAATGATGCCAAATTTGTGCATTATTTTATTTTGTTGATGGCGTGGCTAGATGAAGAATCCTTAGCAAGTGCGGTGGAATTAGGCAAAGGAAAATTAGCCCAAGTGGCATGGGAAAATCCATTGTCGGCAACGGCTTTCCAAGCAGAAGGCGAACGTGTTTTACAGCAATTATTAGCGATGTTGGCGGAAATTCACGCCGATGGAGAGATGGACGAGATCGTCAAAGAGAAACTGGCTCAGTTTGCTGATCCAAGCCAAACGCTTGGTGCGCGCTTAGTCAATGCCATCGAAGCACATGGCGGTTATCAAAAACTGGGCGCGGAACTGGCGATTCGTTACAAAAAACAAGCCTTTGAACGTTTTTATGCGTTTTCGGCTTTCGACAACATGGAGCTTTCTACCCAAGCGCTGATGTTTGATGCCATTCAAAAAGGCTTAAAAATGGAGATTTTAGATGAGCGCGACCAGTTCTTAAGTCTGCAATTCGGCGACCATTTGGAATATGTCAAAAACGGCAACATGACTTCCCATGACAGCTACATTTCGCCGCTCATCATGGAAAATAAAGTGGTGACCAAAAAAGTCTTAGCAAAAGCCGGCTTTAACGTGCCGCAAAGTGTGGAATTTACTAGCGTTGAACAAGCCGTGGCCAATTATGCTTTATTCGCAGGGCGTGCTGTGGTGATTAAACCGAAATCCACTAATTACGGTTTAGGCATCAGTATTTTCCAACAGGGCGTGCATGATCCTGAGGATTTTGCCAAAGCTATTGAAATTGCTTTCCGCGAAGACAAAGAAGTGATGGTAGAAGATTACCTCACCGGCACGGAATACCGTTTCTTCGTGTTAGGTGATGAAACCCTTGCCGTGTTGTTGCGTGTGCCTGCAAATGTGATTGGCGATGGCGTGCATACGGTGGCGGAATTAGTGGCACAGAAAAACGATCATCCTTTGCGTGGCGATGGCAGTCGTACGCCATTGAAGAAAATTGCGTTGGGCGATATCGAACAGTTACAGCTAAAAGAACAAGGCTTAACCGTGGACAGCGTGCCGGCGAAAGATCAGTTGGTGCAGTTACGTGCCAATTCCAACATTAGCACCGGTGGCGATTCCATTGATATGACCGACCAAATGCACCCAAGCTACAAAGCTTTGGCGGTCGGTATCACCAAAGCCATGAGCGCTGCGGTGTGTGGCGTGGATTTAATCATTCCCGATTTAACCAAACCCGCCGAGCCTAGCTTGCAATCTTGGGGTGTGATTGAAGCTAACTTCAATCCAATGATGATGATGCACATTTTCCCGTATGCAGGGAAATCCCGTCGAGTAACGCAAAACGTGCTGAAGATGCTCTTCCCGGAACTGAAATAATGTTCCCATAGCGCAAAAGGCGAATCGGAGGATTCGCCTTTTTGTTTGAAGTGCGGTCGGTTTTGACGATGTTTTGGAGAATCAAAAACAATTAAAAAATCCACCGCACTTTTCCGATAAAATTACGAAGAACGTGATTGCGTAAAATCATGGATAATGTAAGGTGGGTGGTGTGCGCGGAATGTAATATTTCCTTTGACTATTTTATTTTCTGAGGGTAATATTCACGCCCTATGCAAAAGGTAAAACTACCCCTCACTGTCGATCCGGTGAAAGATGCGCAACGAAGATTAGATTATCAGGGTTATTACGCTGCCAATCAATTAAGTCGCCTTGCCGAATCGGTCGGTAAAGTGCTCAGCGATGCACAGGTTACATTATCGTTCTTTGTTGATCCGCAAAAATTGGTTGTCATGAAAGGTCATGCCAAGGTTGATGTTGAATTACATTGTCAGCGTTGTGGCGAACCTTTCGTTCAAACCGTTGATTGTGAATTTTGTTACAGTCCGGTGGCTAATTTGGATCAAATTGATGTATTGCCGGAAATCTATGAGCCAATTGAATTCAATGAATTCGGTGAAATAGATTTACTTGGAACAATTGAAGATGAACTCATTTTGAGTTTGCCGATTGTGCCAATGCATTCATCTGAACACTGTGAAGTGTCCGTGGCTGAACAGGTTTTTGGCGAATTGCCGGAAGAATTGGCAAAAAAACCGAACCCGTTCGCTGTATTAGCTAATTTAAAGCAAAAATAATTTAGGAGTATAGCCAATGGCTGTTCAACAAAATAAAAAATCCCGTTCACGTCGTGATATGCGTCGTTCTCACGATGCGTTAACAACTGCTGCAGTATCCGTTGATAAAGCAAGTGGTGAAACTCATTTGCGTCACCATGTAACCGCTGACGGTTACTATCGTGGTCGTAAAGTGATTAACAAGTAATTATCTCAATTACATATAAGGTAATCACTTGAGTCGTCTAACCCTTGCGTTAGATGCGATGGGCGGGGACATTGGTCCCCGTATTACTATCCCAGCATCCATTTTAGCCTTGGAACGAGACCCAACGCTTTCTCTCTTATTGTTTGGCGATCGCCAACAAATTCTTCCGCTTTTATCTTCTGCTCCCAACAGTATTCGTCAACGTTGTGACATTGTTCATTGTACTCGTGTGATTGATAGTCGTCAGGGTATTTCCTACGCCTTGCGTCATAGCAAAGAGACTTCTATGCGTTTGGCAATTGAAGCAGTACAAAAAGGGGATGCGAAGGCCTGTGTGAGTGCCGGTGATACAGCAGCTTTGATGGGCTTATCGAAAATCTTGTTACAACCTCTAGAAGGTATTCATCGTCCGGCACTGATTTCTACGATCCCAACAGTGACAGGTGAGCGTTCGATTATGTTAGATCTTGGGGCGAATGTTGAGTGCGATGCCGAAAACTTGTATCAATTTGCCTTGATGGGTGCCATTTTTGCAGAAAATACCCTCAATTTAGTTTATCCACGTATTGCGCTATTGAATATTGGTATTGAAGCGGTCAAAGGATACAAATATATCCGGGATGCGGCAGATTTACTGAAAAAAGACACCGCACTTAATTATATTGGATTCCTTGAAGGCAATTTTTTACTCAATGGCAAGGCGGATGTGATTGTGACAGATGGCTTTGCCGGCAATGTTGCGCTGAAAACCTTGGAAGGCGCGGCAAAGAACGTGATTTCTCTACTGAAAAGTGATAAGAAAAAGAGTATATTAAGTCACGTTTTTGGGTATTTAATTAAATATCTTTTCAAAGATAAATACCAACGATTAAAGAAAATCAATCCTGATCAATATAATGGCGCATCGCTTATCGGTTTGACTTCCGTTGTGGTAAAAAGTCACGGCAGTGCAAATATAGAGGCATTTGCCTATGCGATTGCCGATGCGGCATTACAAGCCCGACGTCAAATTCCACAAAAAATTTTGGCGGGCTTAAATAAAAATGAAATATTAATGAAGTAGTGAGTTCCCTCGCTATTATTTTTAACGAGATGACTATGTTTAGCAAAATTTTATCGACAGGTAGCTATTTACCCCAACATATTCGTACCAATGCCGATTTAGAAAAAATGGTAGATACTTCAGATGAGTGGATTGTTACCCGTTCCGGTATTCGTGAACGTCGCATTGCAGCACCGGATGAAACCGTCTCTACCATGGGATTTGAAGCGGCCCAAAAAGCTATTGAAGCGGCAAACATCAATCCACAGGAAATCGATCTTATTTTAGTGGCGACAACCAGTAACTCTCACGCTTATCCAAGCGCAGCCTGCCAAATTCAAGGGATGTTGGAGATTGACGATGCTATTGCATTTGATTTAGCGGCAGCTTGTACCGGCTTTGTGTATGCGTTAGGTGTCGCTGATCAATTTATTCGTACCGGTAAAGTGAAAAAAGCGCTCGTGATCGGTTCTGATTTAAATTCTCGTAAGTTAGATGAAACAGATCGTAGCACTGTCGTGTTATTCGGTGATGGTGCAGGTGCGGTTATTTTGGAAGCATCGGAACAAGAAGGGATTATTTCTACCCATTTACACGCCTCAGCAGATAAAAATGCCGCATTGTTACTTCCTCAGCCTGAGCGTGGCGTGGCAAAATCCGGCTATATCGAAATGCAAGGCAATGAAACCTTTAAATTGGCTGTGCGTGAACTATCGAATGTGGTGGAAGAAACCCTTGCTGCCAATAATTTAGATAAAAAAGACATTGATTGGTTGGTACCTCACCAAGCTAATTTACGTATTATTTCGGCGACCGCAAAAAAATTAGATATGGATATGTCGCAAGTGGTGGTCACGCTGGATCGCTATGCCAATAACAGCGCGGCAACTGTGCCGGTCGCATTGGATGAAGCGGTGCGTGATGGACGTATTCAGCGTGGGCAGTTGCTCCTTCTTGAAGCCTTTGGCGGTGGTTGGACTTGGGGTTCGGCCTTAGTGAGATTTTAGATAATCTGTTATTATTCGTGAAAAAAGTGCGGTTATTTTTGACCGCACTTTTCGACTGTAACGCATATCGGAATAAATTGATTTATTTTTTAATATAGGTAAGACACATGAAAAAATTTGCAATGGTTTTCCCGGGACAAGGTTCACAAACGGTGGGAATGTTAGCAGAATTAGCCGGCGACTACCCAATTGTACAAGAAACTTTTAAACAAGCTTCAGAAGTATTGGGATATGATTTGTGGCAATTAGTGCAGGAAGGCTCGGCGGAAGAATTAAACAAAACATGGCAAACGCAGCCAGCGTTATTAACCGCATCTGTGGCTGTTTATCGTGTATGGCAACAAAAATACCCGACATTAAAACCGGAGGTGATGGCAGGCCATAGTTTGGGCGAATATTCTGCGTTGGTGTGTGCCGGTGTGTTAGATTTCCAAGATGCGGTTAAATTAGTGGAATTGCGCGGTAAGCTTATGCAACAAGCAGTTCCTGAAGGTACGGGTGCGATGTACGCGATCATTGGTTTAGACAATGACGCCATTATTAACGCCTGCAAACAAGCAGAGCAAGGCGAAGTGGTTTCGGCAGTAAACTTCAATTCACCGGGACAAGTGGTGATTGCCGGTGCGAAAGCCGCAGTGGAGCGCGCGGCTGCATTATGTAAAGAAGCCGGTGCTAAACGTGCATTACCGTTAGCGGTGAGTGTGCCTTCACACTGTGCTTTAATGAAACCGGCGGCGGATCAATTATCCGTTTCCTTAGAAAGTATTACGTTGAAAGAGGCTGGTGTTTCTGTTCTAAATAACGTAGATGTAAAAAATGAAATTGAAGCCGATGCGATTAGAAATGCCTTGGTTCGCCAACTCTATAGCCCGGTACGTTGGACAGAAACCGTAGAGAAAATGGCACAAAACGGCGTCGAAGTGTTAGTGGAAGTGGGGCCGGGTAAAGTGTTAAACGGGTTAACGAAACGAATCGTGGATTCCTTACAAGCGGTTTCTGTAAATGATGTGAAATCCCTCGATTCCATCGAAGAAGTATTAGCATAGTAGTGAAAAGGAGAGAAAGTTATGCAAGATAAAATTGCATTAGTGACAGGTGCAACCCGTGGTATTGGTCGTGCAGTAGCCGAAGAATTAGTATCAAAAGGTGCTTTTGTCATCGGTACAGCAACGTCTGAGAAAGGTGCTGAAAGTATTTCTGCCTATTTAGGTGAGAAAGGCAAAGGATTAGTATTAAATGTTGCCGATCAAGCTTCCATTGATGCGGTATTGGCACAGATCAAACAAGAATTTGGCGACATTGATATTTTAGTGAATAACGCCGGTATTACCCGTGATAACTTGTTAATGCGCATGAAAGATGAAGAATGGTTCGATATTTTACAAACTAACTTGAGTTCTGTTTATCACCTTTCTAAAGCGATGCTTCGCACCATGATGAAAAAACGTTTCGGGCGTATCATCAACATTGGTTCTGTCGTGGGCTCTATGGGCAATGCCGGTCAGACAAATTATTGTGCGGCAAAAGCAGGTCTCATCGGTTTCAGTAAAGCCTTGGCAAAAGAAGTGGCTTCCCGTGGTATTACGGTAAACGTCGTAGCGCCAGGTTTTATCGCGACCGATATGACAGACGTATTAAGTGAAGAGTTAAAAAATAACTTATTAACTCAAATCCCGGCAGGCCGTTTAGGTGAGCCGAAAGATATCGCTAAAGCCGTGGCATTTTTGGCCTCTGAGGATGCGTCTTATATTAACGGCACAACGTTGCATGTTAACGGCGGCATGTACATGAGCTAATGGGTAGCAAGTGGAGGTTGCGGATAAATTGGATAAATGCGTGCAAATTAATTTGCTTAATGTTAGAATCCCCCCGCAACTGTCACTTGGTTACGTCATTCAATGTCTGTGAAAGACATAACTATTTTAAACTGTATGTGGTTGCAAAAATTCGGAACTCTTTTTTGAGGTTTGACCTCTAACAAGAAATCTTGCGAAATGTTTTGTAAATACATACACTACTCAACTTATCGCAATGAGCGTAAACTTAAACATAGGAAGAAACAAATGAGCATTGAAGAACGCGTAAAAAAAATCATCGTTGAACAATTAGGCGTGAAAGAAGAAGATGTAAAACCTGAAGCGTCTTTCGTTGAAGATTTAGGTGCGGATTCTTTAGATACTGTTGAATTGGTGATGGCTTTAGAAGAAGAATTCGATATCGAAATTCCAGACGAAGAAGCTGAAAAAATCACAACAGTTCAATCAGCAATTGATTACGTTCAAAACAATCAATAATTTCTGATTCTCAATTTAGGCGGTTTAATAACCGCCTAAATTTTTTTTATCAAAAGAAAATCACAACATCACCCCGCCATCACGAAATTTCTCAATAAATCCAAAGACTAACCTTGTTCTGTTATACAAACCTTTCTCATTTTCTTATAAAAACACTACATATTGTGTGTTGAATAGTTAAAAATAACTATATATAGTATTGCCAATTTTAATCACACACTATAGGTGGCATACATGGGGACATTCTTCGTCATAAAGCGTGATGGTTCACGCATCGGGTTTGAAATTCAACGCATTATTAATGCCATTAAAAAGGCAGCGCAAGCGGTGGGTATTCAAGATGAACGTTTTTGTCATGATATTGCACAAAAAGTCAGCAATGA
Organism: uncultured Aggregatibacter sp.; assembly: GCF_938046485.1. Lineage (NCBI taxonomy): Bacteria > Pseudomonadati > Pseudomonadota > Gammaproteobacteria > Pasteurellales > Pasteurellaceae > Aggregatibacter > uncultured Aggregatibacter sp. The sequence continues at coordinate 70,092 of NZ_CALIWN010000046.1, forward strand.
CATTTTTGCGCATCATCAACAAGAAATTGACATTAGCCACATTCAAAAGATTGTCGAAAATCATCTGATGGCAAGCCAATATCCACAAATTGCACGCGCTTATATTGAATACCGTCACGAACGTGATATGGCGCGTGAAAAACGCAGTCAATTAACCAAAGAAATCGAAGGGCTGATTGAACAAAGCAACGTGGAATTGCTCAACGAAAATGCCAATAAAGATGCCAAAGTGATCCCGACGCAACGGGATTTATTGGCCGGTATCGTGGCGAAACATTATGCCAAGCGTTACATTTTACCGCGCGATGTGGTGGAAGCTCATGAAAAAGGTGAAATTCACTATCATGATTTAGATTATTCACCTTTTTTCCCGATGTTTAACTGTATGTTAGTCGATTTAAAAGGCATGTTGACCCGTGGTTTTAAAATGGGGAATGCTGAAATCGAACCGCCGAAATCCATTGGCACCGCAACCGCTGTCACCGCCCAAATCATCGCCCAAGTGGCTAGCCATATTTACGGTGGCACCACCATTAACCGCATTGATGAAGTGCTTTCACCTTATGTGCAGTTAAGTTATGAAAAACATCTGAAAAACGCGGAACAATGGAACATTCCCGATGCGCAAGGATATGCGCAAGCCTTGATTGAAAAAGAATGCTTCGATGCCTTCCAGTCCTTGGAATATGAAGTAAACACCTTACACACCGCTAACGGACAAACGCCGTTTGTTACCTTTGGTTTTGGCTTAGGCACAACGTGGCAAGCACGTTTGATTCAAAAATCGATTTTACAAAATCGGATTCGTGGCTTGGGCAAAAACCACAAAACACCGGTATTCCCGAAACTGGTCTTTACTCAACGTAAAGGGGTGAATTTGGAGCCAAATGATCCGAATTACGACATCAAACAGCTTGCGTTGGAATGTGCCAGTAAACGGATGTATCCGGATATTTTGAATTACGACCAAGTCATCAAAGTTACCGGTTCCTTTAAAGCACCCATGGGATGTCGCAGTTTCTTGGGCGCATACGAAGAGGATGGCGAACAAATCCATGACGGACGTAACAACCTCGGCGTAGTGAGCCTCAATTTGCCACGTATTGCCATTGAAGCCAAAGGCGATGAAAAACGTTTCTATGAAATATTGGATCAACGCTTGGCTTTGGCGAAAAAAGCCCTGATGACCCGCATTGCTCGTTTAGAACACACTAAAGCCCGCGTCGCGCCAATTCTCTACATGGAAGGCGCCTGTGGCGTGCGTTTGAAAGCAGACGATAACGTGGCACAAATCTTTAAAAACGGCCGCGCCTCTATTTCCCTTGGCTATATCGGCATTCACGAAACCATCAATGCGTTGTATCACCAAGGACATATTTACGATGACGAAATGCTGCGAGAAAAAGGCCGTGCTATCGTGGAACACTTAAGCAACGCGGTCAAACAATGGCGCGCCGAAACAGGTTATGCCTTCAGCTTATACTCCACGCCGAGTGAAAATCTGTGCGACCGTTTCTGCCGCCTTGACACCAAACAGTTCGGCGTTATCGACGGCGTGACCGACAAAGGCTACTACACTAACAGCTATCACTTGGACGTAGAGAAAAAAGTGAACCCGTACGACAAGTTAGACTTTGAAATGGTGTATCCGCCATTGGCTAACGGTGGTTTCATTTGCTACGGCGAATACCCGAACATTCAACATAACTTGAAGGCGTTGGAAGACGTGTGGAATTACAGTTACGACCGCGTGCCTTACTACGGGACCAACACGCCAATCGATGAATGCTACGAATGCGGTTTCACCGGTGAATTTGAATGCACCAGCAAAGGTTTCATCTGCCCGAAATGTGGTAACCACGACAGTGAAAAAGTTTCTGTTACTCGCCGCGTCTGCGGCTATCTCGGCAGTCCGGATGCCCGTCCATTTAATGCTGGGAAACAGGAAGAGGTGAAGCGTCGGGTTAAGCATATGTAATCTTAAGGCGTTGCCAAATCTCCCCTAACCCCTCTTTGCTAAAGAGGGGGATTTTAGGCGCATTATCATGATAAAGTGCGGTCATTTTTTGGGGGAGATTTTCAGTCAAAAACATGAAAAAATCTGACCGCACTTTTGCTACGCTCAAATAAAATGGGATTCCCGTATAAGACGCCTGAGCGGCTTGCCATTTTTAGGCAATTTTCGTTTGTTTGAGCGTAGCGAGTTCGAAAAGTGCCGTAAATAAAATGGCAATCAAGCGAAGAACAGCGGCTTATCCGGGTGCACTTTTCTTTGCTTACTTTCTTTTGTGCAAGCAAAAGAAAGTGAGTCGCCATCGGCGAAACCCGATATTTAAAAAAGCGAATTTGATTTAAACAAAACGAAAATGAACTACCTCCAATACTACCCCGTCGATATTGTCAACGGCGAAGGCACGCGTTGTACGCTGTTTGTCAGCGGCTGCACTCACGGCTGTAAGGGGTGCTATAACCAAAAAAGCTGGTCGTTTAGCGCCGGAGTGTCCTTTGGTATTGAGATGGAAGAACAAATTCTCAAGGATCTCAAAGACACGCGCATTAAGCGACAAGGATTAACCCTTTCCGGAGGAGATCCTTTGCATCCGAGAAATATAGAAGCCCTGCTTCCTTTGGTTCAACGAGTAAAACGGGAATGTCCCGACAAAGACATTTGGGTCTGGACGGGTTACAAATTAGAAGAGTTGGATGAATATCAACGGCAAATGTTGCCCTACATTGATGTGCTCATTGATGGTAAGTTTATTCAAGAACAGGCGGATCCAAGCTTAGTTTGGCGTGGCTCGGCGAACCAAGTGATTCATCGATTAACGTCAAAAAAACAGACTGCATCTAACATTTCTGACGGCTATTCAGCGGCTGGGCTTATTCAGCGATTTAAGATTTAGAGGCAAAAGTAGAGGCGGGAAAAACAAAGTGCGGTGGATTTAAAAAACATTTTTCAAACCCACCGCACTTTTTCATCTATTACAGAATATGTTGATATTCTTCTAACATTTCTTTCGGCCAAACGCTAGATTGCACTTCACCGATATGTTTTTTACGCAATAACAACATCGCCAAACGAGATTGCCCGATACCGCCACCAATACTTAACGGCAATTTGCCTTGCAATAATTCTTGGTGCCAATCCATGTTGAGACGGTCTTCATCGCCGGTTAAGCTCACTTGTAAACGTAACGCCGCTTCATCTACACGAATACCCATTGAGGACAACTCAAAGGCTTTACCAAGCTGGTCGTTCCAAACCAAGATATCGCCATTCAAGCCTTTGTAGCCGTTTTCTGACTCTGTTGTCCAGTCATCGTAATCCGGTGCACGTCCATCGTGTGGCTTGCCATCAGACAATTTACCGCCGATACCGACTAAGAAAACGGCGCCGTATTCTTTACAAATCGCATTTTCACGCTCTTTGCCGCTCATGTTTGGATAACGTTTCACAAGGTCTTCACTGTGTACGAAAGTAATGTGTTTTGGTAGTACAGACGGAATATCAAAACGGGCTTCCACCGCCAATTCTGTTAAGCGAATCGCACGATAAATCGAATTCACGGTTTCTTTTAAATAGGCGAAATTGCGACGGCCTTCCGGAATCACTTTCTCCCAGTCCCATTGGTCCACATAAACGGAGTGTGTCGCATCTAACGAATCTTCATCGGGACGCAACGCTTTCATGTGCACAAATAAGCCTTCGCCTTCTTTAAAATGGAAACGAGCCAATGTATGACGTTTCCATTTTGCCAAAGAGTGAACCACTTCAAACACTGCATTTGGGATTTGTTTCACATGCACTTGAACCGCTTTTTCAATACCGGAAAGGTTATCTTGCATGCCATTACCAACCTGACTTAAGATTGGGCCTTGAACTTCGATGATGCCTAATTGCTCGATGAGGTTTTGAGTAAATGTATTTTTTACAAAACTAATCTCTTGTTGTTGCAAAATAAATGTCTTTTTCATTGTTTTTACCCTATATTATTTAACGTTTCTACATGAATGCGGTAGATTCTCCCCATTCTTTAGGATTAATGCAACACAATTTAGCCAAAATTAAAGAAACTTCATCATTATTTAAATAACATCTAAAAAATAATATAATTATTTAGAGTTTTTAAAACAAAGGAGTGTGTTATGCACAATATCGACAATTTAGATCAACAAATATTGCGTGTATTAACCAAAGATGCCCGAACCCCTTATGCAGAAATGGCGAAAAATTTTGGTGTCAGCCCCGGTACGATTCATGTTCGGGTGGAAAAAATGCGCCAGTCAGGCATTATTGAAGGGACAAAAGTGAAAATCAATGAACGCAAACTGGGTTATGATGTTTGCGGTTTCATTGGCATTATTTTGAAATCGGCAAAAGATTATGACAAAGTGATCAAAAAGCTGGAAGCCATTGATGAAGTGGTGGAAGCCTATTACACCACCGGCAATTATTCCATTTTCATTAAAGTCATGACTCACACGATTGCCGAACTCCATTTAGTCTTGTCGGCTAAAATTCAGTTGATCGACGAGATTCAATCCACAGAAACCTTAATTTCCATGCAGAACCCGATTTTGCGTGATATTAAACCGTAAAAAACAAAGAACAAGAAAGGAGGATGTTATGTCAGAAGTCTTTCACCTTGGCTTAACGAAAGCCATGTTAGATGGGGCTAAATTAGCCATCGTCCCAGGCGCACCGGAGCGTGTGGAACGCATTGCCCGCTTATTAGATCGCCCAAAATTCCTCGCCTCCACCCGCGAATTTACCTCTTGGCTCGGTTATATTGAGGAACACGCTGTGGTCGTATGTTCCACCGGTATTGGTGGCCCATCCGTTTCCATCGCGGTAGAAGAACTAGCCCAACTCGGTGTGCGTACTTTCTTACGTATCGGCACAACCGGCGCCATCCAACCGCACATTAACGTCGGTGATTTATTAGTCACGACAGGTGCAGTGCGTCTTGATGGTGCCAGCCGCCATTTCGCCCCATTGGAATATCCGGCGGTGGCAAACTTTGAATGTACCGAAGCCCTTTACAAAGTCGCTAAAGAAGAGGTCGGCGATGCCGTCCATGTGGGTATCACCGCCTCTTCAGATACTTTCTACCCAGGACAAGAACGTTATGACACCTACACCGGCAAGATTTGCCGTCATTTCCAAGGTTCATTAAAACAATGGCAAGAATTGAACGTGATGAACTATGAAATGGAGTCTGCCACCTTATTCACCATGTGCTCCGCACTGGGTTTACGTGCCGGCATGATCGCAGGAGCTATCGTCAACCGCACCCAACAAGAAATCCCGAATGAGGCGACGATTCAATCCACGGAAGAACGCGCGATTCATGTGGTAGTGAAAGCGGCAGGCTTGTTAGTGTAATTTTATCGGCTTACTGATGTAGAAGATCTGTGAGGATCTTCTACATTTATTATAGCCAGGCAAAGTCTGGCTATAAAAACCATATGCTATGCGTATGGAGACAAATAGCTTAAGCGATGAACAGAAAAAAATCCTCGCTATATAATGAACAAGGCTGACAACCAAAATTCAACATATAGGAGGATTATTTACCCCTCGTAGCGTGCATCTTGATGCACGACCGAATCACGCACGGAACGTTATTTAACCCTTTCGGGCATTCACGATTTCGTGCAACAAGTTGCACGC
>NZ_CALIWN010000047.1:0-62878 GCF_938046485.1 uncultured Aggregatibacter sp.
GAAGGTTATTCACAAAAATAATCACTGAATTGACAACAAAAACGGTAGGCACATTGACCTACCGTTTTTTATTTCAACTGTCGAGCTTAATTAGCAATCCTGCTTACCATACGCTTCTTGACGTAAAATCGCGCGAACAGCCGCATCAAATTCCGCCAACACATGATCGGCATTTTTCGGATCTGTACCACGTGCATCAAGATAGAATTTGATTTTCGGTTCAGTACCGGACGGACGTGCAATAAGACGGCTACCGTTTTCCAAGACGAAGACCAAAATGTCGCTTTGACGGTCGGTTTTGGTGTGGTCGATAAATTGTGCCACATTGAAACCACCGATTTGGCTTGGCGGGTTGTTGCGAAGTGCGGTCATTAATTTGCCGATTTCAGACAAATCGCTCACACGAATAGAAATTTGTCCGCTCACATAAGCACCAAATTCTTTGGTGAATTCCTCTGCATAATCTGCCAAGGTTTTACCTTGTTTCTTCAAGCTACGCACTAAATCCAAGAATACGATAGCGGCTGAAATACCGTCTTTATCACGTACTTTGTCCGGATCCACCAAATAACCCAACGCTTCTTCAAAACCGAATAACAAGCCTTGAACTTTACCGATATATTTGAAACCGGTAAGGGTTTCTTGGGATTCAAAACCATAACGTTTCGCAATCTCTGCTAAGGCAGGTGAGGACACGAGGGAACAAGCCAATACGCCTTTTTTACCTTGAGCTTGATATTGTTTCGCCAAATACCAACCTAAGAAGCAGCCCACCACGTTGCCGTGCAATGGTTTCCAGTTGCCTTCAGCATCCGGCACTGCCACCGCTAAACGGTCAGCATCCGGGTCATTGGCGATGATAAATTCGGCATTGTGTGTTTTTGCCACTTGAATCGCTAAATCTAACGCGCCTTTTTCTTCCGGGTTAGGGAAGTTCACGGTTGGGAAAGTACCGTCCGGCCAGACTTGTTCAGCAACGATGTGCGGTTGTGGCAAGCCGGCTTTAGCTAATGTTTTGCTCAACACTTCATATCCTACGCCGTGCATGGCAGTATAAACGTAGTTAATGTCGGTTTGCGGTTCTTTCGCAAGCGCAGCGGTTTTTGCAATGTAAGCATCCACCACAGTGTCATCTAACACGACGTAATCTTGGCTGCGTGGTAAATCGTTCACACTGCCTGCCGCGACGTTATCAATTAACGCCGCAATGTCTTTGTCTGCCGGAGAAACGATTTGTCCGCCGCCGTTGGCTTTGCCTAAATAAACTTTATAGCCGTTATCTTCCGGTGGGTTGTGGCTGGCTGTCACCATGACGCCTGCGGTGGTGTCAAAATATTGAATAGCATAAGCCAACACCGGGGTTGGTAATTTGCGTGGTAATAAATAGGCTTTAATGCCGGCGCCCGCCATGATTTCAGCAGTATCGCGTGCAAATACATCGGAGTTTTTACGGCCGTCATAGCCAATCACGATGGAAGGCTGATGATCATATCCTTTTAAATACTCAGCCAATCCGCCGGCGGCTTGTGCCACCAACACACGATTCATCCCCATGGAACCGGCTTGCAGGCGACCGCGTAAACCGGCGGTACCGAATTGTAAACGTCCGTCAAAACGGGCTGCCAGTTCAGCTTCGGCTTTTGCATCACCACCTTTTGCCGCGCTTAAAAGTGCGGTTAATTCTGCGTGCGTTTCTGCATCCGGATCTTGGTTTAACCAATTTTGTGCTATCTCGAAAAGTGTTGTCATCATGTCTTCCTTCTAGAAAATCAAACATTAAAATACCCGTTAGACTATCTAAAAAATACTGAAAGTAAAACGTTTATTTCCGATTAATTACAACATTTTGATCTATTTCATAAATTCCCCCAAAGACGATCAAGGTCTTCGCCAACCCCAAACAACATGGCAGAAAATAAAGGCATTTTTTCTTTATCAGAAAGGCTTTTTTTGCTATAACTGAGGAAGCTTTTTTAATTAATCTTAGGAGATCTATCATGGAATTAGTGTTTATTCGTCACGGTTTTAGTGAATGGAATGCAAAAAACTTATTTACCGGTTGGCGTGATGTGAATTTAACCGAACGTGGCGTAGAGGAAGCCAAAGCAGCAGGCAAAAAATTGTTGGATGCCAATTTTGAATTCGATATTGCTTTCACGTCTGTTTTAACTCGTGCAATCAAAACCTGTAATATCGTGTTAGAAGAATCTCACCAATTATGGATTCCACAAGTGAAAAACTGGCGTTTAAACGAACGCCACTACGGTGAGCTACAAGGCTTAGACAAAAAAGCCACTGCGGAAAAATACGGTGATGAGCAAGTTCACATTTGGCGCCGTTCTTACGACACATTGCCACCATTATTAGATCCGAAAGATCCAAATTCTGCCCACAATGATCGTCGCTACGCAAACCTACCGGCTGATGTTATTCCGAATGGTGAAAACTTGAAAGTGACTCTAGAACGCGTACTTCCGTTCTGGGAAGACCAAATCGCACCAGCATTATTAAGCGGCAAACGCGTTTTAGTGGTGGCGCACGGTAACTCTTTGCGCGCACTGGCAAAACACATTGAAGGCATTTCCGATGCGGATATCATGGATTTAGAAATCCCAACCGGTCAGCCATTAGTGTATAAATTAGACGACAACCTAAAAGTGGTTGAAAAATTCTATTTATAATTCTTCACGAAATTTGCCATAAAAAATCACCGCACTTTCATCACAAAAGTGCGGTGGATGATAAAAAGTGCGGTTATTTATCATAGCCGCTTTATTTTATGGTTATGCCTTAATTTGGCTTTTTAAGAAGTCTAATAATTGCTCTTTCGCAATCATTTGTTTCTCACCGCTACGACGATTTTTGTATTCGATTTCGCCGTTCGCTAAATTTTTCTCACCGATAACGACCATGTGCGGCACACCGATAAGCTCCATATCGGCAAACATCACGCCCGGGCGTTCTTTACGGTCATCAAAAATCACTTCCACGCCTTGTGCCAATAAAGTGCGGTATAAATCCTCAGCGAATGCTTGCACGCTTTCTGATTTATGCATATTCATCGGCACAATCGCCACCGTAAACGGCGCCATCGCATCGCTCGGCCAAATAATACCGCGTTCATCATGATGTTGTTCAATCGCGGCTGCCACAACACGCGTCACACCAATACCATAGCAGCCCATGGTAACGACCGTAGGACGACCGTCTTCACCTTGCACTGTCGCATTCATCGCGTTGGAATATTTGTCACCTAATTGGAATATATGGCCGACTTCAATACCGCGTTTAATTAATAAGGTACCTTTGCCATCCGGACTTGGGTCACCTTCCACCACGTTACGAATATCCGCCACTTTCGGCAGCGCCACATCACGCTCCCAGTTAATATTAAAATAGTGTTTCCCGTCAATATTGGCACCTGCACTGAAATCGGACATGATTGCCACGCTGCGGTCAATGATCACCGGAATATTTAAGTTGACCGGCCCAAGGGAGCCGACACCTGCGCCAATTTTCGCTTTAATAGCGGCTTCATCAGCAAATTCAAATGGGGAGGCCACTTCTGCCAGCTTTTCCGCTTTGACTTCGTTTAATTCGTGATCGCCACGAATAATTAATGCTACTAACGGCTGTTCTTCGCTTGCACCTTTTACAATCAAGGTCTTAACGGTTTTCTCAATCGGTTGGTTAAATTGAGCCACAAGCTCTGCAATGGTTTTCGCATTCGGTGTATCCACCAATTCCATCGCTTTAGTTGGTGCAGCACGCTCGCCTACAGCCACGGCTTCAGCAAGTTCGATGTTTGCCGCATAATCAGATTCCGTAGAGAAAATCACATCATCTTCACCGCTGTTCGCCAACACTTGGAATTCATGAGACGCACTACCACCGATAGAACCGGTGTCTGCTTGCACGGCACGGAAATCCAACCCTAAACGGGTGAAAATGTTGCTGTAAGTTTGATACATCACATCATAGGTTTGTTGCAAACTTTCTTTGTCCATGTGGAAAGAATAAGCATCTTTCATGATAAATTCGCGGCTACGCATCACACCGAAACGTGGGCGTACTTCGTCACGGAACTTGGTTTGAATATGATATAAATTTAGGGGAAGTTGACGGTAAGAAGTCACTTCACGACGCATTAAATCGGTAATCGCTTCTTCATTGGTTGGGCCGATCACAAAACTCCGTTCGCCACGGTCAGTGAAACGCAATAATTCCGGGCCATACTGATCCCAACGACCGGACTCTTGCCATAATTCTGCCGGTTGTACAACGGGCATTTTGATCTCGATAGCACCGCTTTTATTCATTTCTTCACGAATGATGTTTTCCACTTTTTGTAGCACGCGCCAACCGGTTGGCATCCAGTTATAAAGGCCTGAAGCAAGAGGACGAATCATGCCCGCGCGCAACATGAATTGATGGCTAACAATCGCCGCTTCTGCCGGGGTTTCTTTTAAGGTGGATAATAAATATTTACTTGTACGCATTGAATTACCTATAATTCCAAGAATTTAAAAATACGAGAAAAAAATTGGCGTTAGTGTATCTAATGCGCACGCAAAAGCAAAGAAGAAATCAGGTTTCACACCTTATAATCCCCGCTAAAAATGCCAATTTAACCCCAGAAAAAGGAATCATCATGTCAGCCCTTTATCAAGCGCTTCCTGCCGTCGATAAATTACTCAAAACCCCGCAAGGTGAGCAATTCATCGCAGAATTTGGTCATAGTGCCACCGTCAATGTTTGCCGAGACTTGTTACAACAAGCACGCGAACACATAAAACGCCATGAAAACCTACCGCACTTTTTGCAAACAAGCGATGCCACCTTTCAGTACATCCGCCAACAATTATTGTTACAACAACAAGTGAACATAAAAAGCGTACATAATTTAACCGGCACGGTGTTGCACACCAATCTCGGGCGCGCGTTGTGGTCACCGGCGGCACAACAAGCGGCACTAGATGCTATGCAGGGCAATGTGGCGTTGGAATATGATTTAGCGGCTGGCGAGCGGAGCCATCGGGATAACTACATCAGCGATTTACTGCAACAACTCACGGGCGCAGAGGCGGCCTGTGTGGTGAACAACAACGCAGCGGCGGTATTACTGATGTTGGCGACTTTCGCGCAGGGGAAAGAAGTGATCATCTCCCGGGGTGAATTGATTGAAATCGGCGGCGCTTTCCGCATTCCCGACATCATGGCGCAGGCAGGTTGCAAACTGGTGGAAGTGGGCACCACCAACCGCACACATTTAAAAGATTATCGCAACGCAATTAATGAAAATACCGCCTTTTTAATGAAAGTTCACAGCAGTAACTACCAAATTTGCGGTTTTACTCATTCTGTTGATGAACAAGAACTGGCAGAATTAGGCAAAGAATTTGGCATTCCGGTCATCACGGATTTAGGCAGCGGCGCGTTAATTGATTTGAAACAATTTGACTTGCCGGAAGAACCGACGGTGCAAGAAAAATTACAACAGGGTCTGGATTTGATTTCCTTCTCCGGCGACAAACTGCTTGGCGGGCCACAAGCGGGGATTATCGTGGGTAAAAAAGCATTGATTCAACAGCTACAAGCCCATCCGCTCAAACGCGTGTTGCGTTGCGACAAAGTCACCCTCGCTGGGCTGGAAGCCACTTTGCGTTTATATTTGCAACCGGAAAAAATTACCGAAAAACTAACCGCACTTCATCTGCTCACTCAGCCTGTAGCCCAATTACAAGCACAAGCGGAACAACTGAAAGAGCGGTTGGAAAATCGTTTAAATGCAGATTACGTTGTTGCGATCGAACCAAGCGAAGCGCAGGTTGGTAGTGGTTCTCAGCCGCTGGCACGGATTCCGTCAGTCGCGGTAACCATTGCGCCGGCAACAGAAAAAATGCCGACAAAAACCACCGCACTTTTCGCCCGTTTATTAGCGCTACCGCAACCGGTTATCGGGCGCATTGAACGGGATAAAATTTGGTTGGATTTACGCAGTTTGGCCAATCTCGAACGCTTGCTCAACACCTTGGAGGCGCTATGATTATTGTCACATCCGGACACGTTGACCACGGCAAAACCGCACTATTACAAGCCCTCACCGGCACGCATACGGCGCATTTACCGGAAGAAAAAAAACGCGGCATGACCATTGATTTGGGCTACGCCTATTTGCCGTTAAAAGACCAAATCCTCGGCTTTATCGACGTACCGGGGCACGAACGTTTTCTTGCCAATATGTTGGCAGGTTTGGGGGGCATTCATTACGCCATGCTTATCGTTGCCGCAGACGAAGGCGTGCAAGCGCAAACCATCGAGCACTTAAACATTTTGAGCTTGTTAAAATTGCAGGAAATTATGGTGGTGATCACCAAAGCCGACCGTGCCGATGCGCAACAAATTGACGCATTAGAACAACAGCTACGCCAACAATATGCCATCTTGGCAAACAGTAAATTCTTCGTGACCTCTGCCACCTCCGGTCAGGGTATTGAAACATTACGCGATTATTTGGCGCAGTTGCCGGAATTATCGGACACCCAAAAACCGTTCCGTTATGCCATCGACCGTATTTTTACCATTAAAGGTGCCGGCACCGTGGTGACAGGCACCGCATTTGCGGGCAAAGTGGCCATTGACGACGAATTGTATTTAAGCAATGGGCAAAAAGTGCGGGTGAAAAATATCCACGCACAAAACGAACAAAGCACGGAAGGCTTGGCGGGGCAACGCCTGGCATTAAATATTAACTTGGATTTCGACCGCACGTTAATTGAACGCGGCGATTGGTTGTTCTCCCAACCGCCTGCCAAGGCGACAGATCGCGTCACCGTTTGGCTAGAAAACCAAATTCCACTGAACGAAAGCCAACCGGTGCATATTTATCACGCTGCCTCACACACCACAGGTAAGTTGACGTTATTGCAACAACCCAAACTCGCGCCTCAGCAACACACGCTGGCAGAACTGATTTTAGAGCAACCGTTGTTTTTGGCGCACGGCGACAAAATTATCTTGCGCAACAGCAACTCTACCGCCGTACTTGGTGGCGCAAAAGTAATTGAAATCCATTCACCGAAACGCCATAAGCGCACAGAAGCCCGTTTCAATTATTTACGCCAACTGATTCAAGCAGAAACAGCCGAAAAACGCACCGCACTTTATCTTCAAAATCATGCGGTGGAAGCCGAGCAGTTGATGTGGATTGAACAACTGACAGAGACGCAACTGAATGACATTCTTGAAAAAAACGGTGATATTCGCTTCCAAAGCTGGTGCTTTAATGCCGAGTATCGCACGCAACAAACGTCAAAATTATTGACCGCACTTGCGCAATATCACGAACAACATCCCGACCAACTCGGCTTAGGTAAAGCTCGTTTATATCGCATTGCTGCACTGAACCAGCCGGAAAAACTGATTTATCATTTTATTGATGAATTATTAGCTGAAAATCAGCTACAACAAACCCGTGGCTGGCTACACACCGCTGATCATAAAATTCAATTTAATGAACAAGAACGCGCATTATGGCAGCAAGTTCTTGAACAATTTGAGCAACATAACGGACAAGCGTTGTGGGTTCGCGATCTTGCGGGCTTATTAGGACAGGAAGAAAGCGCTATGCGCAACTTCCTCTACAAAGCCGGTAAATTGGGCTATCTCACCGCTGTGGTAAAAGACCGTTTCTTCCTGACCGAGAACATTTATGCCACCGCTCGCTTAATCAAACAGCTTGTCGCCGGGAAAGAGGGCATATCGGTAAACGAATTGCGTGATGCGTTACAATTCGGCCGCAAAATGACCGTGCAACTAGTGGAATATTTCGACCGCTGTGGTTTCTTACGTCGCAAGGGTAATATTCACGTATTGCGCGATGCGGATGTGTTTGATTTGTAAAAGTGCGGTAAGTTTTTAAGTTATTTTTTAGGCGTTAAAGACCGCAATCAACTCTCTTACTTTGACGCGTTTATGCGGTGCTTGGCTGATGGAGCGTTGAACTTTTAAACGGCGGATTTTCGCGCCTTGGTAGATTTCTCGGGTGAATGCCGTGTCGTGGTTGGAAATCACTACTTGGATGTTGCGTTGTTTTATAGTGTCTTTGGCTAGATTGGCAAGATCGCGCTGGTGGGCGATGGAAAATTCATTGCCGGAATAATTGGTGAAATTGCTGTTTTGTGAAATGGGAGCATAGGGTGGGTCGCAGTAAATGACGCAGTCTTCATCCGCCATTTGGAAGGTTTGTTGAAAATCGGCGCAAATAAAGACCGCACTTTGTGCTTTAGCGGCAAAAAAACGGAGTTCTTCTTCCGGGAAATAATGAGTTTTGTAAGCGCCGAAAGGCACATTAAATTCATTTTTGGCGTTGTAGCGACACAAGCCGTTAAAGCCAAAACGATTTAAATACAGAAATAACACGGCGCGTTGGAATACATCGGTACTTTGATTAAATTCTTTACGCTTGGTGTAGTAGTAACTTTCCGTATTCGCATCGGGGTGAAAGAAAACCGGTTTGCACGCTTGGATGTAGCCTTCTACGTCCTGTTTGACGATGTTGAATAGGTGGATTAAATCAGGGTTGATGTCTGCCAGAATGTAGCGTTCGAAATGGCTGTTGAGAAATACTGCACCGGCGCCGACAAACGGTTCGACCAAACATTGTTTACGTTTGGGTAATAAACGGTTGATTTCGTCTGTGAGGCGATATTTACCGCCCGCCCATTTGAGAAAAGGGCGGCTTTTGGTTTTTGTTGCAGATTTAGCGGGTTTAGGCATGGGGTTAGTCAACTTGCGTACAACGATTGATGGCTTCAATCACCTGTTCTTGTGGGACATCCGTCGCCACATAAGCCTGCCCAAGCGCTTTGAGGAGCACCAAACGCAATTTGCCATTGAGCACTTTTTTATCACGCATCATTAGCGGCAAGTAATCTTGTGCGGTCATGCCATCCGGTGAAACCGTTGGCAAATTGGCGCGCACTAAAAGTTTTTCTAACCTTGCGACATCATGTGGTGTTAAATCGCCTAATTTTTCTGATAACGCAGCGGCCATCATACAGCCGGCGGATACCGCTTCGCCGTGTAACCAGTTGCCGTAACCTAAATGGGCCTCGATGGCGTGACCGAAGGTGTGGCCAAGATTTAACAGCGCACGATCGCCTTTTTCCGTTTCATCGCGCGCCACAATATCCGCTTTTAATTGGCAACAACGGGCGATACATTGTTGTAATGCGTTTTGGTCAAGGGCGACTAAGTCATCGATGTGTTGTTCTAACCATTGGAAAAAGGGGAAATCTAAAATCGCCCCATATTTGATGACTTCGGCTAGGCCTGCATTCACTTCGCGTTTTGGTAAGGTGTTTAGGGTGAGCGTATCGACAATGACGGCACTCGGTTGATAAAACGCGCCGATCATATTTTTGCCTAATTCATGGTTTACCGCCGTTTTGCCACCCACGGAAGAATCCACTTGGGCTAATAACGTCGTCGGAATTTGAATAAAACGTACGCCACGTTGATAGCTTGCTGCGGCATAGCCTGCCACGTCACCGATGACACCGCCGCCTAATGCTACGATCGTGGTATCGCGTCCGTGGTTGGCTTTTAAAAGTGCGGTGAAAATCAGGTTCAAAGAATCCAGTGTCTTGTATTGTTCGCCATCCGGCAATAACACGTGCTCAACAAGACAACCGATTTTTTCTAAGGTGTTCGTCACGGTGGAAAGATAATGTTGTGCAACAGTTGGATTGGTCACGATCATGACTTTATTGCCGGATTTCAGCGGATAGCAATCGGTATTCGTGAGTAATCCGGCGCCGATATAAATCGGGTAGCTTCTTTCTTTTAATTCAACATTTACACACAACATTTACTTTGCCTTTGAAGTATTTAACCGTTTGTATTAACCGTTGTAGTTGTCAATCAGGTCGATAATTTGTGTCGCCATGACTTTGGCGCTTTGTTCGTCAGTCGGCAAGGTGATGTCCGCCACTTCTTCATAAAGCGGATTGCGAACTTTAGCTAAGTCTTCCAACACTTGGCGCGGATCGTCAACATCTTGCAATAGCGGACGTTTTTTATCTCGTTGGGTGCGTTGATATTGTTTCTCTACGGTAGTTTCCAAATAAACTACGATACCGCGTGCGGAAAGATGATTGCGGTTGTCTTTTGATAACACTGCACCACCACCGGTCGATAATACAATGCCTTGACGTTGTGTTAATTCATTAATAAGGCGTTCTTCTCTTTTACGGAATCCTTCTTCGCCCTCGACATCAAAAATCCAACCGATGTCGGCACCGGCGCGTTCTTCAATTTCTGCGTCGGTATCGACAAAATCCATGTTAAGTAGTTGTGCAAGTTGGCGACCGATGGTGCTTTTACCTGCCCCCATAGGCCCCACGAGGAAAATATTACGTTTTTCTGCCATTGTTATTCATCTTAAATTTATGTCATCGGAAAAATGTGATCTTTTAGAAAATAAGAAACGACCGCAAGTAATGATTCATGTGGTCGTGTGAAAGTTTTGAATAAGTGGAAAAGATCACCCCAAAATTGCCCAAGATTATCTCAATAAATCCCTATTCTTTTCAACCTAAACAAGCGATTTATTTCGTTTACCGCCATGTAAATGACAGGTTCATAGTGAATTTATCGTTTTTTTGCCGGTTCGTTGCGTTTATTCTGAGGCGTTACCTGCGATGATTTTTTTAGACTTTCCGGAAATGCCCCTTGGCGTAAAATATGCGGTGTGACAAAAATCACCAGCTCACGTTTTTGATGGCGTTCACTTTCTTTGCTAAATAAGCGTTTAATGCCCGGAATATCCCCCAACAAAGGCACTTTGTCCACGCCTTTGGTGATGGTATCATGAAAAACACCGCCTAACACGATGGTTTCGCCGTCCTTGGCGAAAACTTGTGTATTAATTTCTTGTTTATCAATGGAAACCACTTCACCCAGGCCGTATGAAACACGTCCACCCGGCGCATTTTGACTGACGACTAAATCCAACAAAATTTGTTTATCCTGTGAAATATGCGGTGTCACTTCTAAGCCTAATACGGCTTCGCGAAATTCTACGCTTTGTGTCCCACTTTTTTCATTCACCATAATGTAAGGCAATTCCGTCCCTTGCTTAATGCTGGCGCTTTTTTTGTTAGTGGTGAGTAAACGGGGACTGGCGATAATCTCCACATTGTTTTCCCGTTCAAGTGCGGTCAATTCTAAGTCTAAAAGTCGCCCATTGATTTTCGCCACTTGCAGCGCAACAGAACCGACCGGCGTGGTCGCCGTCGGCAAGTTAACGTTTAATTGGTGAGTGATATTGTCAAAGCCGTTACCAGCCAGACTTCCACTGAGGTGATGTGCATTTTCTGTTGGATTAAAAATTCCCCAACGAACCCCCAATTCTTTTAGGCTTTCACCGTTAATAGTCACAATTCGGGCTTCAATGGCGATTTGTTCAATGGGCTTATCTAATTCTTTAATGAGCTTTTTTAAATTCGCAATGGCTTTCGGTTCATCTTGAATTAACAATAAATTACTACGCTCGTCAAAACTTAAACTGCCGTTGGGAGAAAGGAGCGAACCACTACCGCCAGTGAGCGATTTCATCACTTCCGAGGCCTTCGCAAAATGCAATTTAATGGTGGCGGTGGTGAGTTGCGTGGGTTGTTCCGTCATCTCGGCAGGCAACGTAAAAGGCGTTTCCATTTGGGTGGCAAATTTGGCCTCGGTCTCAAGTTTACTTAAATAATAAATACCATTTTCTTGCCACAAATCCAACTGCTTGATTTTGGCAACAGACCGAAAGAGCTGATCCAAATCCACGTTATCCAGTTGAAGTGAAAGTGTGCCTTGCAATTCATCGTCAATAATTAAATTGACGTTTTGTGCTAATGCCAGCTGTTGCAACGTCGGCACTAAAGGTGCTTGCTTCAATCGAATCGAAAACACTTGAGTTTGTTCCGCATACACGGAAAAGCTCATCATCAAGCTCAAAAAATACAAAAAAAACAGACCGCACTTTAGGCAGCGGGAAAGCACTAATTTCATCAATCTTCCTTAAAATTTCACTTGAAAAGGGGTGGTTTTCTCACAGTTCGCACTATTGTCCCAACGTAAAAAATCAATGTGTTGTTTGTCGATTTTGGTAATTTGAATATGCTCGGCAGCAATCAAATCACCGGGATGGGCAAAGCTGACTTGATTGTCGGCAAGCAAGATGACTTGCCAATCGGTTTTATATTGTAGTACGCCGATGACTTGAATCTGCTCAAATGCCGTTTGCGGGAAAATGGTTGAAGACGCAGTGTGGCAGGTTGAATTTGGCGTGCTGTTTTGTTTTTCCGATGTAGCTTGCGTCATTCCCTGACGGCGGTTTTTATCAAAAGGATCATTCGCCCAACCGGCATGGCTGATCATCACGCTGATGAATAACCATAACATTTGTCTTACCATTATTTTTCCTCAGGATTGAATTGGAATAACAGTTCGCTGAAAAGGACACTGTCATTATTCGATTCAGTACGTTTTTGCACCTGCCATTCTACTAACGCCAACCCCGCATTTTCTGTTAAAAGTGCGGTCAAAAATGCACTTAACTCATCAAAATAGCCTTGAACGTGCAGTGTTAACAACGCTGTTTGATGAAAGTCCCACTGGCTATGTTCAATGTGTAATGATTGAGCAAGCTGTTGAATTTGCTGATTAACTGCCGAAAGTTTGCCGGCTAATTTCGGTGTAAGTAAATGCTTATCGGCTTTTTCTTTTAGTGCTGCCAAAATTTTTTGTTGATGTGCTAGTGTCGCCTGTTGCATTTCCTGTTGTTCTGTCAGTTGTGCTAATTGTGTCCATTGCTGCCAATAATGTTGTGCCGGCAAAGAAAGTGAGGCAACACCCAGCGCACATAACAAGGTCGTCTGTTGCCAAGCAGCAAGCTGATACCAATGCGTTAACAGAGGTGTCGTCGCCATTTTATCTATCCATTTCATGGGGTTACCTGCAACTTGAGATCAAACTGAAACCGCATTTCTTGCGCTTGCGGTTTAAATTCCGTGAGTTTCACTTCGCTAAATAACGCTTGCTCGGTCAGAAAATGGTTAAGGCGATCGAACTCCTCTTGGCTAACACTTTGGCCGGTAAGCGTTAAATGATGCTCCGAAAACGCCAACGCGGATAGCTCTCCTTGTGTAAGTGGTAACTCAGCTAATTGATTTAGCAATAAAAAAACCGTTTCTTTGGTGATTGCTTGGGTCTCTTGGTCATGACGTTGATGATGTCTGATCTGCTGAATGTGTTGTTGTGTAAGTTGTAGCTCACGTTGCAATGCAACGTATTCATGTTGTAATTTTTCCGCCTGTTTTGCGTACTGTTCGGCAGCACGGTATAACCCTAAGCTAATCGCCGTACAAAGCACCGCACCTGCCACGCATTTCGTCACCAAGGCTTTGGCTTGTCGGCGACGTTGCTGTAATCGCCACGGCAACAGATTAATGTCTTTTTTCATCACCTTTCCTTAACCTATCGGTGCATCAAAAAGTGCGGTGGATTTGGCGTACGTTTCTTGTTGCCATAACGCATTACCAAGGGCGATAAGCGGCAATTCCGTTGAGAGACAATGCCAATGATCCGGCACTGCCGTTTCAGTGTCTTCCGTTTGCAAGTAAAAAACGGCTTCCGGTTTTTCGTCATAACGATGGCAATATTGCTCAAAAAGTGCGGTCAAATTTGTCTCTGTTTGGAATAAGGTTTGATTTTGTTGCAGTTTGGATTGTACGGCTAATCCGCCTTGTTCATCTTGATATAAGAAAATGGCCGCTGCCGGCAAGGGCTTGCCTAACACATATTCTGCGCCACGTAACAAGGCTTTCGCCATGTTGTCTAACACCTCAATCTGTAGCGGCATAAATTGCTGTAAGTAATCCGTTGCAATTTGTTGGCGAATCGCGAAGATTTCCAAACGGAAACCCTGTTTTAATGGAGTGGCGGCATAGTCATACCAAATCTCCTCAAGCGGCAACGGCAACTCGTTGGAAAGTGTAAAATGACATTGTTGCTCACATTCCAGCGGGGTGAGATTGTGCGGCAAAATCAGTGTTTTTTGCCAGATATGATGCGGCATGATGGCGGTAATAAATTTATAAGGCGATTTTCTGCGTGCAGGCATAGCAAGTCGGCGATTAAGGGTGGCGGGAAGTTCCAGTAAATCTAATTTTTCCAAACACTCACTATGCGGACGATTGTCCTTATCGAACCAAACCACATCAATAGCGTGATGACGCAACCAGAGGCCGACTTGAATTGAAGGTGTACGTTTTATGAACATAAATTTATCCTGATTCCCTCGATTTCCAACAGTTTTCGCTTTTTCTTTAGGCGCGTAGTCTTTATACTTATTGGCTAACTTTATTTTAATTTTCTTAACCCCCTTTAAGTAAGCGAGAAATTTTCGATGCGGATCGCAAAATTAATATTAAGCACCTTGTTAACCTTATTTATTCTGGGCTGTATTGCTGTCGGCATAGTCTATGTCCAGTTCAAGTCAGAGTTACCCGATGTAGAAAGTTTGAAAACGGTGGAGCTGCAACAGCCGATGCAAATTTACACCTCAGACGGTAAGTTAATTGGTGAAGTCGGTGAACAACGTCGTATTCCGGTAAAATTGGAAAATATTCCTGAAAAATTAATTCAAGCCGTATTGGCAACAGAAGATAGCCGTTTTTATGAACATCATGGGTTGGATCCGATCGGGATCGCGCGAGCATTAATGGTGACGATCAATAAAGGTGGCACCTCTCAAGGAGCAAGTACCATTACACAACAATTAGCGCGAAACTTCTTTTTAACATCAGAAAAAACCTTCACGCGTAAAGCCAAAGAAGCGATTTTGGCGATTGAAATTGAAAATGCGTTAAACAAACAAGAAATTTTAGAGCTGTATCTCAATAAAATTTATCTCGGCTACCGTTCTTACGGCGTTGCGGCCGCGGCAAAAACCTATTTTGGTAAGGAATTAAATCAATTAACCTTATCTGAAATGGCTGTCATTGCCGGTTTGCCAAAAGCTCCTTCCACAATGAATCCGCTTTCCTCACCAAAACGTGCTCTGGAACGTCGCAATGTTGTGTTGTGGCGTATGTTGGATCAAAAATACATCACACAACAAGAATACGATGCTGCCCTAAAAGAGCCCATTGTCGCCAGCTATCATGGTGCGAAATTAGATTTTCGAGCGGATTATGTGACAGAAATGGTGCGTCAGGAAATGGTAAAACGCTTTGGTGAAGAAAATGCCTACACCAAAGGTTATCAAGTCTATACCACCGTGCTTTCTAACGACCAAGAAGCCGCACAAAAAGCCGTGCGTGATAATTTAATCGCTTATGATATGCGTCATGGCTACCGTGGCGGTGCGCCATTGTGGAAAAAAGGCGAAACCCCTTGGGATAACGACACCATTATTGGCTTCTTGAAAAAATTACCGAATTCTGAACCGTTTATTCCCGCCGCCGTCATCAGCGTTTCCAAATCCGGCGCAGAATTGCTGTTAGCATCTGAGGAAAAGATGACATTGCCGAGTAGTGCCATGCGTTGGACCGGACAAGCCAATCCAGTAAAAACCGGGGATCAAATTTGGATTCGTAAAAATGACAAAGGTGAATGGGTCTTAGGCCAGATTCCGCAAGCTAACTCCGCGTTAGTGTCATTAAACAGTGACAACGGTGCCATTGAAGCCATTGTGGGCGGTTTTAGTTTTGAACAAAGTAAATTTAACCGTGCAACACAGTCTTTGGTGCAAGTAGGTTCTTCCATTAAACCGTTTATTTATGCAGCGGCTTTAGAAAAAGGCTTAACCCTATCCAGCGTGTTGCAAGATACACCGATTGTATTGAAAAAACCGGGTCAAAAAGAATGGCGACCAAAAAACTCACCGGATCGTTATGATGGCCCGTTACGTTTACGCGTGGGATTAGGCCAATCTAAAAACATGATTGCGATCCGTGCCATGCAAATGACCGGCGTTGATTTCGTGGCGGATTTCTTACAACGTTTCGGTTTCAAGCGGGATCAATATTTTGCCAGTGAAGCGCTTGCATTAGGTGCGGCCTCCTTTACGCCACTCGAAATGGCGCGCGGTTATGCGGTGTTCGATAATGGCGGTTATTTAATCGATCCTTATATTATCAATAAAATCTTAGATAACACCGGCAAGGAAATTTTTGTGGCGAATCCGAAATTAGCTTGCCCAACTTGTGATAATGTGCCGGTTATTTATGGTGAAACAGAAAAGCTAGATGGCTTTAAAAATACGGATTTGACGGTTGCGGATAATTTAAAACGCAGTGATGAGGCGACCAACGGAGAAGAAGAAATCGAGCAAGGGGAAAATGTGCCGGATATTCCGGAATTACAACCGCGTGCTGATGCGATAAAAGAAGAGAATTTGAATTTTATGGCAGACGCGAAAACAAGCTCATCCGCCACACAATATGCCCCACGGGTTATTAGCGGTGAATTAGCCTTCTTAATTCGCAGCGCATTAAATACCGCCATCTATGGTGAACAAGGATTGGGTTGGAAAGGCACCAGTTGGCGTATGGCAAACGACATTAAACGTAAAGACATTGGCGGTAAAACCGGAACGACCAATAACTCCAAGGTCGCATGGTATGCTGGGTTTGGCGCGAACTTAACCACGGCTGTGTATATTGGTTTCGATGACAATAAATTTAATTTAGGCCGTGGCGAAGCCGGTGCGAAAAGTGCGATGCCGGCATGGATAAGTTATATGAAGGCTATTTTGAAAGATATACCTGAGCGTAATTTACCGACACCGGCAAATATTGTGGAAAAACGCATTGATGTGCGTTCTGGTTTGCTAGCTAATGGTGGGCGTGTGGAATATTTTATTAAAGGCACCGAACCAACCCGTGTTTATGTTGAAGAGCGTGGCTATTATGTACCAAGTGAATTATTAAACAATCCTGCCGGTGGTCAACCGGAAGAATTATTCTAGTGTATTATAGGAGGCCCGACAGCTGTTGGGCTTCTTTTTTCTGCACAAAAGTGCGGTGTTTTTTTACAACGTTTTTTGAAACGGTTATAAGTAGGATTTATGCTAAGTTATCGCCATAGTTTTCATGCCGGCAACCATGCGGATGTGTTGAAACATATCGTATTAATGTTGATTGTTGAAAGCCTACAGCAAAAAGAAAAAGGTTTTTATTATTTAGATACCCATGCAGGCGCAGGGCGTTATCGTTTATTTAGTACAGAAGCGGAGAAAACGGCTGAATATATGGACGGCATCGGTCGTTTGTGGGGACGAGAAGATTTACCGCCGGAAGTGGCGCGCTATGTGGCACTGATTAAAAAACTCAACTATGGCGGCAAAGAATTGCGTTATTACGCAGGTTCTCCTTTGTTGGCTGCGAATTTATTACGCCCACAGGATCGTGCGCTGCTGATGGAATTGCACCCAAGCGAGTTTCCTTTGTTACGCAATAATTTCAAAGAATTTGAAAATGTGACGGTGAAAATTGGCGATGGCTTTCAGCAAGTCAAAGCCACATTGCCGCCCAAAGAGCGTCGTGGCTTGGTGCTAATTGACCCACCTTATGAACTGAAAGAAGACTATGATTTGGTGGTGAAAGCCATTGAAGAAGGTTACAAACGTTTTGCAACCGGTGTGTATGCCATTTGGTATCCGGTGGTGTTACGTCAACAAACCAAACGTATTGTAAAAGGCTTAGAAGCCACGGGGATTCGTAAGATTTTGCAAATCGAATTGGCGGTGCGTCCGGATTCTGATCAACGTGGCATGACGGCGAGTGGCATGATTGTGGTGAATCCGCCATGGACGTTGGAACAACAGATGAAATCTATTTTGCCGTATTTAACCACCGCACTTGTGCCGCAAGGTACCGGCAGTTGGTCGGTGAATTGGATTACTCCGGAATAATTCCGTTGACAGAGATAATACCGATTAGACTGATTCATTTATTCAGTTTGCATGAAAAACGCGGTTTATTAGAGAATATGGCGTAATTTTATTTATTAAGGACAGACTATGACAAAACATTATGACTATATTGCCATCGGTGGTGGCAGCGGCGGTATCGGTTCTATTAACCGTGCGGCAAGTTATGGCAAAAAATGTGCCATTATTGAAGCAAAACATTTAGGCGGAACCTGTGTTAACGTGGGTTGCGTGCCGAAAAAAGTAATGTTCTACGGCGCACAAATTGCGGAAGCCATCCATCATTATGCACCGGATTACGGTTTTGATGTGGACGTCAAAAAATTTGATTTCGCCAAGCTAGTGGAAAGCCGTCAAGCCTATATTTCCCGTATTCATACCTCATACGATAACGTGTTGGCAAAAAATAACGTGGATGTGATTCGCGGTTTTGCCAAATTTGTCAATAAAAATACCCTTGAAGTGACTTTTGCCGATGGCTCGACCGAACAGGTAACAGCAGATCATATCTTGATTGCTACCGGCGGACGTCCAAGTATTCCAGCAATAAAAGGCGCAGAATACGGTATTGATTCTAATGGCGTTTTTGCGTTAACCGAGCTGCCTAAACGCATAGCGGTTGTTGGCGCAGGTTATATTGCCGTGGAGTTGGCAGGCGTCTTGAACAGCCTTGGTGTGGAAACCCATTTATTTGTGCGTAAACACGCGCCATTGCGTAATTTTGATCCAATGATGGTGGAAACCTTAGTGGAATCCATGCAACAAGACGGCATTACGCTGCACACTCATGCCATTCCAAAAGAGGTGGTAAAAAATGCAGATGGCTCGGTGACGCTTCACCTCGAAGATGGTCGTGCGCAAACCGTAGATTGCTTGATTTGGGCGATTGGACGTGAGCCGACGACCGATAAAATTAATTTACACGCCGCCGGCGTAGAAGCGAATGAGCGTGGTTTTATCAAGGTGGATAAATACCAAAACACCAATGTGCCGGGCATTTATGCGGTAGGCGATATTATTGAAGGCGGCATTGAACTCACGCCGGTGGCGGTTGCAGCCGGACGTCGTTTATCCGAACGCCTGTTTAACAATAAACCGAACGAACATTTAGACTATAATTTAGTGCCGTCCGTGGTGTTCAGTCATCCGCCAATTGGCACTGTGGGATTAACCGAACCACAAGCCATTGAACAATATGGTGCGGAAAATGTGAAAGTGTATAAATCTTCCTTTACCTCTATGTACACGGCAGTTACCCAACATCGCCAAGCTTGCCGCATGAAATTGGTATGCGTGGGTAAAGAGGAAAAAATCGTAGGCTTACATGGTATCGGTTTTGGCGTGGACGAAATGATCCAAGGTTTTGCCGTGGCGATTAAAATGGGCGCGACAAAAGCGGATTTTGACAACACCGTTGCCATCCACCCGACCGGTTCGGAAGAATTCGTGACCATGCGTTAATACTTCCTGAACAATCACTTTTGGGTCTGAATATTATCAGGCCCTTTATTTTGCGAAAACAATGAGAAAAACGACCGCACTTTGGATGTGCTCGACATCTTCTAAACGCTCATAATAACGAGCATCTGACCACGCCGATTTTTCACCGATTTCCGCCCCTTTTAAAACAACTTTTTCGGCGGATTTTTGAATTTACCATGACTTATTTTGCCTTCATTTCTCCTCGCCTGATTGCCAATTTCACCGGATGCTCAAAAAAATCTATTTTGTATAAAAATTACCCTTTGCAAACGTTCGAAAAGTGCGTATGATAGCGCACCTTGTCGGTTGGCAACCGAGCTTGGTCAAGTCGTTGGAAATTTGGGAGTCATAATGCGGATTGGTCATTATCAATTAAAAAATCGCATTTTATTGGCGCCCATGGCCGGCATTACTGATCAACCTTTTCGTCGAATTTGTGCTACATACGGCGCAGGTTTGACCTTCTCAGAAATGATGTCAACCAACCCGCAGGTGTGGCATACCGAAAAATCGAAATTGCGTCTGGCTCATCACCAAGACGCCGGTATAAATGCCGTACAAATTGCGGGTTCCGATCCCGATGAAATGGCACAAGCCGCTCAATTGAATGTGGAATACGGCGCTCAAATTATTGATATTAATATGGGCTGTCCGGCAAAGAAGGTGAATCGTAAAATGGCGGGCTCCGCACTTTTACAATATCCCCAACTTGTTCGACAAATTCTTGAGTCTGTGGTGAAGTCTGTTGAGGTTCCGGTAACCTTAAAAATTCGCACAGGTTGGGATTTGGAAAATCGAAATTGTGTAGAAATCGCCAAAATCGCGGAACAAAGTGGCATTCAAGCGTTAACCATTCATGGCCGTACCCGCGCCTGCAAATTTGAAGGCGAGGCAGAATATGAACATATTCGATTGGTGAAGCAGCAAGTCACGATTCCGGTGATTGCTAACGGTGATATTACTTCTGCCCAAAAAGCCAAAGCGGTACTCGATGACACGGGTGCTGATGGCATTATGATCGGACGTGGCGCATTAGGCCGACCTTGGTTATTTCAATCCGTGGTTGGGCTAGTGGAACATGATTCGATTATTCAGGCGCCAAGCTTAGAAGAAAAATGTCGTGTAATTTTACAGCATATCCGGGAATTGCATCGCTTTTACGGAGAAGAAAAAGGCTACCGAATTGCACGCAAGCATATTGCTTGGTATTTACAGGACATTCAACCCGATTCTGTTTTTAAACAAGATTTTAATGCGCTCACCTCTGCTTCGGCACAATTGTCCGCATTAGAGCGATTTTTTAGTTTAATTTGATTTAATTAATGGATAGAAAAATGCTAGAACAACGTAATCCGGCAGAAGCATTAACTGTTTCAGTGCTGAATTCTCAATCTCAAGTCACTAACAAACCATTGCGCGACTCTGTAAAACAAGCGTTAAGAAATTATTTATCCCAATTGGACGGTCAAGATGTGAATGATCTGTATGAATTGGTACTGGCAGAAGTCGAACACCCAATGTTAGATATGATTATGCAATATACTCGCGGCAATCAAACTCGTGCTGCAACTATGCTCGGTATTAACCGTGGCACTTTGCGTAAAAAATTAAAAAAATACGGTATGGGTTAGTTTTTAACTGATTTTGATCGTAGCCCTTGTCCCTGTGACAAGGGCTTTTTATTTATTCAATAGTTTATTGTGGTCATAACCAATCCAAAAACCATTTGACTGTATTAAACTCCACATTCACGCTTTCAAAGCCTTATCACCGCCTACTAAAGCGACTCCGTAAGAAAGATCTCCTTTAAACATTGAAAAAGTTCACGATATGCTTTGGCAGGTTTATTTTGCTCTCTTTCTTTTTTGGCTGAACGAATAAGATTGCGTAATTGTTGTCGGTCGGCTTGTGGATAGTCATTAAGTAGGCGGGTTAATGCCGTGTCGCCTTGTTCGATGAGTTCATCACGCAACAATTCTAGTTTGTGTAGGACTATCTGCTGTTGTAAGTGTTTATTTTCAATCTTATCAAGTGCCTCTTGAATAGGTTCAACGTCTGTATTTCGCAATAATTTACCAATATATTGTAACTGGCGACGACGTGCTTCTTTTTGCAGGCGCTGAGCAAGAAAAACCGCCTCTTGTAAGTTATCATCAAGTGGAATTTTGTCTAATTTTGCCGGGGTTAACTCAACCAATTTTTCACCGAGTTTTTTTAATGCTTCGGCATCACGTTTTATTTCACTTTTACTAACCCAAATAATCTCTTCTTGTTCTTCATTTTGCCATTCAAAATCATCTTGTTTGCGTTTTGCCATGTGTTATCTCCGATTCTGTGTCGTTCTTTTGGGAAGTAAGATAAAAAGAGGACTGGTTTCTTAGAAACCAGTCCCGATGTTACTCACTTTCATTGAAAGCGTAAGGTTTATTTTTTATGACGGGTATGTAACCCTTTTTTCTCTAAACCACGATAAATCAGCTGTTGTTGGATAATCGTGATGAGGTTAGATACTAACCAGTAAAGTACTAAGCCAGCCGGGAACCAAAGGAAGAATGCCATGAACATTAACGGCATAAAATTCATGATCTTTTGTTGCATCGGGTCGGCAGCCGGTGTCGGCGACATTTTTTGCAACAAGAACATGGATGCGCCCATTAAGATTGGTAGGATGTAATACGGATCTTGTGCAGACAAGTCTTGAATCCAGCCAAAGAATGGCGCATGGCGTAGTTCAACCGCTTCCATGAACGTCCAGTATAAAGCGATGAAAATCGGCATTTGTAACAATAACGGGAAGCAACCGCCTAATGGATTCACTTTTTCGTCGCGATACAATTTCATCATTTCTTCGCTCATGCGTTGACGATCATCACCGAAACGTTCGCGCATTTCTTGCAATTTCGGTTGTAACATACGCATTTTGGCCATAGACGTGTATTGCGCTTTCGTAAGCGGATATAAAATGGCTTTCACGATTAATGTAATACAGATAATGGCAACGCCCCAGTTATGGACTAATTGCTGAATAAACGTAAGTAACCAGAAAAGCGGTTTTGCAATGAACCATGCCCAACCATAGTCCACGGTTAAATCTAAATGATCGGCCACTTTTGCCATTTCATTTTGTAATTTTGGACCTGTCCATAATTTGCTGGTTAAGGTTTCAGAGCTATGTGGTTGAATCACTACCGCCGGACTACGATAACCAATTGAGCCGACATTATTAGCTTTATCCGTTCGGGTATAAAGCTGGTTATCTACATCTTGATTTGGGATCCAAGCAGAAACAAAGTAATGCTGTAATACCGCAACCCAACCAGCTTTTGTTTGAATAGAGAGATCGGCATTTTCCATATCGCTGAAACTGTATTTTTTGTAGTTAGTTTCAGAAGAAGAATAAGCACCACCCGTGTAGGTCGGCATTGCTATGCTATCGGAACTGTCCACTAAACGATGCTTTAATTGAGCATAAGGTTCAACTTCAATTGCCGCATCACTTTGGTTATTAATTTCATAATTAACCGCAACCGCATATTCGCCACGTTTCAACACAAAAATTTTGCGATAGGTTACCCCGTTACGCTCATAGGTAAAAGGAACCACCAATTCATTTTGTCCTTCTGCCAATTTAAAGGTATCGCCTTCCACTTGGTATAAGGCACGTTCAGCTTTGGTATCAATGCCGTCTTTACCAATTAACCCACTTTGCGCAACATACTGGTGTTCCGGTGTATTTTGTAATAATACGAATGGCGTATTAGAATTCAATTCGGCATCGTATTTTAATAATTCTGAACGGATAACATCACCACCAGCTGTATTGATTTGCAAGCGGAATACATCATTTTCTAAGGTGATAATACGACCGTTGGTTGAGGTTTCGTTTGTTGCTGCAACGGCATTTAAATTTGCTGAAGAGGGAACATCAGAAACGGCATTTTTTACTTGCTCGGTAACCGTTGGTTTTGGCGTGTGATAATCAAGTTGCCATTGCTGATAAACAACAAAAGACATAAAGAGTAGTGCGATGACTAGCAGGCTTCGTCTTGAATCCATTATTTATTCTCTGTTTTGTTATTATTGATCTTTGGTGGAACAGGATCGTATCCACCCGCGTGTAAGGGATGACATTTTAATATACGTTTTATCGTAAGCCAACCTCCTTTTACCATGCCATGGTTTTTTAACGCCTCAATGCCATAGGAGGAACAAGTCGGAGTAAAACGGCAACGAGGGCCGATTAATGGGCTGATAACAACTTGATAGAACCGAATGAATCCGATCAGGATTTTTGCGCCAAACGAATGTGTCGTTGCCATAATTTATCCAGTATTTGCCATAAAGTGCGGTTGTCTAAACGACCAATTCCTTGTTTAGCGACAACAACAAAATCATAAGACGGTAAACGGTGTTGGCTCAAACGAAAGGATTCACGGCATAAACGCTTAATACGATTACGATCATGGGCACGTTTGAGGTGTTTTTTTGCCACAGTTAAACCTAAGCGTGGGTGCTCAAGGTGATTTTGGCGAGCAAGAATGGTGATTTCAGGTGAACTAGCGCGAAACGGCTGTTGGAAGACGTATTTAAAATGTTCGGGAGTTAACAAACGTAACTCCCTAGGAAAGTTTAGCTTAACCACATTAATATGCGATTAGGCAGATAAACTTTTACGACCTTTAGCACGACGACGAGCTAAAACTTGACGGCCATTTTTAGTTGCCATACGAGCACGAAAACCGTGAGTACGGTTACGTTTTAATACAGAAGGTTGAAATGTGCGTTTCATTATAATGTACCTAAGTCAAAGAGTTTCAGTAACTGTTTCTACTTTAAACGTTGGGAAACGTTTAAATAAACAAAGATTATCAAAAAATAAGGAACGGAATTGTAATCATAAATTCATCGTTCGTCAAATGAGATTAGGGCAAAACACGGCAACCCGTTCATTTTTCCATCACTCACAGCATTTAAAAGCGAGGCGATTATACGGTTTTGGCTAAAAATGGCAAGCAACCTTTTTTGCTTTTTTTGATCGTGGGTTGAAGATCTTTTTCTCCCTTTATTGTAGAATAATTCCCTTTCCAACCGCACTTTCAGCCGAAGATCCGCGTTTTAGGATGTTCGGTTGCCTAGGCTACATAAAAACAAACATATCGCCGGTTGGTTAAACACCTATGAAAATCATCAATTACTATTAATTAGGGATACATAAAGTGGAAAACCGGTCTGATGCACTTTGGCAAAGCTGTTTGTTACAAATTCAAGATAAAATTCCTGCAGACGATTTCAAAATTTGGCTTTATCCGTTGCAAGCAGAGGCAACGGCTGAGAGCCTTTTGCTTTATGCGTCAAATGCCTTTGTGCAAAAATGGGTGATCGATAATTACCTGCCATTAATTCTAGATGTTGCCCGTCAAGCCAGCGCAAACCCCAATCTCAATGTATCTGTTATTGAAGGCATTAAACCCACTGCACCAAAAGTAGAGAAACCTACGAAAAAACAAAGTGCGGTCGGTTTTTCGGAAGAAAAAAACACCAGTAAAACGCCTTACAATTCCAACTTAAACACTAAATTGGTGTTTGATAACTTCGTTGAGGGGAAATCTAACCAACTGGCACGTGCTGTGGCACAAAAAGTGGCAGATAATCCCGGCGAACAAACCGCAAATCCACTTTTCTTATACGGTGGTACTGGCTTAGGTAAAACCCACTTGTTGCACGCCATCGGCAACGGCATTATCGCCAATAATCCGGAGGCGCGCGTGGTATATATTCACTCCGAGCGTTTTGTGCAACAGGTTGTGGCGTATATTCGTGACAACAAAATGGAAGAATTTAAAAAATTCTACCGCTCTTTAGATGCGTTGTTAGTGGATGACATTCAATTTTTCAGCGATAAAGAAAAAACCCAAGAGGAATTCTTCCATATTTTCAATACCTTATTTGAACGTGGTCGCCAAATCATTTTGACTTCAGATCGTTATCCGCGGGAAATTGAAAAAATTGAAGAACGCCTAAAATCTCGTTTTGGCTGGGGACTGACAACCGCCATTGAACCACCAGATCTTGAAACCCGTGTTGCCATTTTGATGAAAAAAGCGGAAGAAAATAACGTGAATTTACCCCACGATGTGGCGTTTTTCATCGGTCAAAAATTACGCACCAATGTGCGAGAATTGGAAGGCGCCTTAAATCGAGTGAAAGCCATGCAGGAATTTAAAGGTGAACCGATTACTATCGATTTTGTGCGTGAAACCCTGAAAGATATGTTGGCACTGCAAGATAAGTTAGTCACGGTTGACAATATTCAAAAAGTGGTGGCGGAATACTACCGCATTAAAGTCTCCGATTTAAAATCAAAAAACCGCTCCCGCTCAGTGGCTCGTCCGCGCCAAGTGGCAATGGCGTTAGCAAAAGAATTGACCAACCGCAGCCTGCCGGAAATCGGTAAGTCTTTCGGGGATCGCGATCACACGACGGTATTACACGCATGTCGTAAAGTCGTTGAATTACGGGAATCCGAGCTGGATATCCAAGAAGATTGGGCTAATTTAATTCGAATTTTATCCGTATAGGAGTCACCAAATGCAATTTATTATTTCCCGCGAAAATTTATTGAAGCCATTGCAACAAGTGTGTGGCGTATTAAATAGTCGCCCGAATATTCCCGTGTTAAATAACGTCTTATTACACATTGAGAATCATCAATTAACCATTACCGGCACGGATTTAGAAGTGGAGCTTTCCACCAAAACACCATTGCTTCATGCCGAACAAGATGGCAAATTCACCATGCCGGCAAAGAAATTCTTAGATATTTGCCGTAGTTTGCCGGAGAATGCGGAAATTACCGTCACATTTGAAGAAGATCGCACCATTGTGCGTTCTGATCGCAGTAAGTTTAATTTATCCACGTTACCCGCGGAAGATTATCCGAATCTCACGGATTGGCAATCAGAAGTCGATTTCACTCTTGAGCAAGCGACGCTACGCCGTTTGATTGAAGCCACCCAATTTTCCATGGCAAATCAAGACGCGCGCTATTTCTTAAATGGCATGAAATTTGAAACGGAAGGTAATTTATTACGCACCGTTGCAACCGATGGGCACCGTTTGGCGGTTTGTACTATTCCATTAGAACAAGATTTACAAACCCATTCGGTGATTTTACCGCGTAAAGGCGTGTTAGAACTGGCACGTTTGTTGGAACCAAGCGATCAACCGGCGCGTTTGCAAATCGGTACCAATAACCTGCGCATTCAATTAAACAATATTACATTCACATCAAAACTCATTGACGGTCGTTTCCCTGATTATCGTCGTGTGTTGCCACGCAATGCAACCCGCATCGTTGAGGCCGGTTGGGAAATCTTAAAACAAGCCTTTGTACGCGCGGCAATTTTATCTAACGAACGTTTCCGTAGCGTACGTTTACAACTCAGTGAAAACCAACTGAAAATCACCGCCACCAACCCGGAACAAGAAGTGGCAGAAGAAATTATCGATGTCTCTTACAGTGGCGAAGAAATGGAAGTGGGCTTTAACGTCAGCTATATTCTTGATGTGTTGAATGCGTTGAAATGCAATCAAGTGCGTATGCGCTTAACCGATGCTTCTTCCAGCTGCTTAATTGAAGATTGTGAAGATGCTAGCGCAGAATATGTGATTATGCCGATGCGCTTATAATCTATGGCAATTTCACGTTTAACCGTTGAAAATTTTCGTAATTTACAAGCCGTGGATCTGGAATTGGATCACGGCTTTAACTTTTTGGTTGGCAATAACGGTAGTGGCAAAACCAGCTTGCTGGAAGCCATTTTCTATTTAGGTCACGGACGCTCTTTTAAAAGTGCGGTCAGTAATCGGATTATTTCTTACGATCAGCCGCACTTTACCCTCTTCGGGCAAATTCAAGAACAGCAACATCAATGGTCGGTAGGCTTGCAAAAACTACGCCAAGGCAATACGCTCGTAAAAATCAATGGCGAAGACGGCAATAAAATTTCCGACCTCGCACACTTGCTCCCTATGCAAATCATCACGCCGGAAGGTTTAAATTTGCTCAACGGCGGCCCAAGCTATCGTCGCGCCTTTCTTGATTGGGGCTTATTTCATCATCACGTGAGTTTTTATAACCTGTGGGCGAGTTTAAGCCGTTTACTCAAACAACGAAATGCCGCCTTACAGCAAGTTTCCGGTTATCAACAAATGAAAATTTGGGACGTGGAATTAGTCAAACTTGCCGAGCAGGTAAGTCTGCTCAGGGCCGAATATGCCCAAGCTTTGCAACCGGAAATTGAACAAACTTGCCGTTTATTCCTGCCGGAACTAGACATTAGCGTGAGCTTTCATCAAGGGTGGGAAAAAGAACAAAACTACGCAGAATTATTGGCGCGTAATTTCGAACGGGATCGTGCATTAGGCTATACGGTTTCCGGTCCACAAAAAGCCGATTTTCGCTTTAAAGCTAACGGATTGCCGGTGGAAGATATTTTATCACGCGGTCAGTTGAAATTATTAATGTGCGCACTGCGTTTAGCTCAAGGTGAACATTTGATGCAACAAAAACAACGCCACTGTATTTTCCTGATTGATGACTTTGCCTCAGAACTGGATCAAACTAAACGCAGTCTTCTTGCTGAACGCTTACAAAACAGTGGCTCCCAAGTTTTTGTCACCGCCATTACACAAAACCAGCTCAAAGAAATGCAACCGAAAAAGCACCGCACTTTTAAGATCGAATCAGGCAAAATTGAATCATTATAAAAGAAATTAGCCTCCAGTTTGGGAGGCTAATCTCAAGAAAGTAAATCACTTCTGACTACAAACCGCAATAAAATGTAATTTATGCTCAGGGTCATTAAACGTGCTAAACATTTTCTTAAACTGCTCACGATTTTCCGCTTTCATGGCATTTTTAATGATTTTCAGTGTACCTAACACGCCTTCGTCATAGATCATGCCTTTTGGCGACAACAGTGTCATCTCACCGGAAAAGGTTTCGATATTACGAAAACCACTGTCTAAAAACACCTGTTTCCAACCGTCTTTGGTTAATGGCGTGACCGTCACATTGATGGCATTGCGCATATTTTCCAAAATGGTTTTATGGTCATCCCCCACTAACATCACATCATGAGTCAGCAAAAAGCCACCCGGTTTCAATACGCGAAAATATTCAGCAACCGCCTTCATTTTGGCCTCAACAGGCAGCATGGTAAGCATCGCCTCATTAATCACAATATCAAAGGTATTGTCTTCAAAAGGCAATTTCATGGCATTGGCGCGCTGCACATGGATTTTATCCTGTAAATTATTTGCAGCAATATTGGCTCTAGCTTTTTCCAAGGCGTTTTCATCTAAATCAACACCTTCAATCTGACAACCATATTGTTTTGCCAAGCCAATGGCGGTGGTACACATATTACAGGCCACTTCGAGGACTTTTTTATCTTTATTAAAATCACCGCTTGCAATCAACCAATCGGTAGCTTTACGACCGCCCGGGCGCAAACGGGTTTTACCTAAACGTGCCAAAAAATTATGACCGACTTCTTCTTTAGCCATCTGATTTCTCCTAAATAAAATAGCAATGACGCCTATTATAAATAAATCTCATTTCGATTAAAGAAAAAAGATAAAAAATTCAAATGTCGTTGATAGTCAATAACATTCTAAAAATGCTCGATTTATGCCTTATTTTAGTTAGAATATAAGAGATTTTTAACATAAAAGGAGTAAACAAATGAAATTTAAAACTCTCTTAGCTGTAAGCATCAGCGCAATCTGTGCTGCAAGCATGGCGAACGCCCATGAACACAAACACGATCACATGGCGCCTGCCGGTGCTTCTATTGAAGTAAAAGTACAACAACTTGACCCGGTTAACGGTAATAAAGATGTGGGGACCGTTACCATTACTGAATCCAATTACGGTTTAGTATTTACCCCGAATTTACAAGGATTAAGCGAAGGATTGCATGGTTTCCATATTCATGAAAATCCAAGTTGTGAACCCAAAGAAAAAGAAGGAAAACTCACCGCGGGCTTAGGCGCTGGCGGTCACTGGGATCCTAAAGGCACAAAACAACATGGCTATCCATGGCAAGATGACGCCCATTTAGGGGATCTACCGGCATTAACCGTATTACATGACGGCACAGCGACTAACCCTGTTCTTGCACCACGTATCAAACACCTTGATGACGTTCGTGGTCATTCCATCATGATCCATGTAGGCGGCGACAACCACTCTGACCACCCTGCTCCACTTGGTGGTGGCGGTGCACGTATGGCATGTGGTGTAATTAAATAAGCCAACGACGAGACACCAAAAGTGCGGTGGAAAATAATTAAGAATTGAATCCACCCACGAAAAACGAGGCAATAAAATTAAGGACTGACAACGATATTACATCGAAATCAGTCCTTTTTATTTCTGTTGAAGTGAGCTGCGATATGATCACTTAACGTAATGCTAACAACCTCAGTGCTTGTCTTTCTTACAATGATTAAGCGCCATCATGCACGTTTCTACATTAGATTCCGTGCCGTGGCGCTTAAATCTTACTTAAGACACGTTGGCATAATGAGCCTCATCGTGCCGCAATCAGCGATAAATTGCTGAGTTTTTGACCGCACTTTACACGTGCATTCTCTGCCATTAACTTATTTGGCGTCAGCCTTTTTCAACACTTCGTACATGGCATCTTTTAAGCGTAATTTTTCCTTCTTCAACAATTCCACTTCATTGTGCGTGCCCAATTCAATATTGGATTCGATGTTTTTAATACGTTGATCGAGCTCATTATGTTTATCAAACAAATTGGCAAAATGTGCATCTTCAGTTTTAAGTTTAGTAATTAGATCTCTAAATTCAGGAAACATAGTGGAAATACCTCATATCAAGTTTTGATTCGACATAACGACTGTTATGCTAGGATTATAGTAGCAAATCTCACTGAAAATAAATGTGCGAGAGATCACAAAATAAGTGTATAACGTATAATGCCTATTACAGTCTGTGTTCTTGCTTAATTTTATCTAACAACGCATCGCAACACGCATCTAATAATTCATAGGTTTGATTGAAATTTTTGGTAAACCACGGATCCGGAATGTGATCGATGCCTAAATCTGGGCAAAGTGCGGTGATTTGAAACAGTTTTTCCGGATGATGTCCAAATAGCGTTTCCAAATCCCGTAGATTCTCATTATCCATGGCAATCAGATAATCAAAATCTGCCCAATCTTTTGACCGCACTTTACGGCTGACAAAATCATTCGACGCGATTTTATGTTGATCCAGTATGTCGGCAGTGCCGCAGTGCATGCCTTCGCCATCGTGCCAACCGGAAGTGCCGGCGCTGGCAGTCAGGATTTTGTGCTGTAAATGAGCTTGTTTGATTTTTTCCCGCATGACGTATTCTGCCATCGGAGAACGACAAATATTGCCTAAACAGACGAAAAGGATTTTGATTGGTTGCATTTTTTTCTCTCTCAAAAGTCATAAAAAAATCCTCATGGCGAGGATTTTTGTTGAAGGGATTAACAAGTTCCCCATAAATCGTATTCATCGGCATCCGTAATCTGCACAGAAATAACGTCACCAATATTGACCGCACTTTGGCTTTGATTGTTCACATACACCAAGCCATCAATTTCCGGCGCATCTGCCATGGAACGACCAATAACGCCTTCTTCGTTGATTTCATCCACAATGACTTTCAACGTTTTGCCGATTTTTTGTTGTAAGCGAGCCGCGGAAATGGCTTGTTGGAGTTGCATGAAACGATGATAACGTTCTTCTTTCACGTCTTCCGGTACTTGATCCGGCATCTCTGTCGCTGGCGCACCTTCTACCGGACTGAATTTGAAACAGCCTACGCGATCTAGCTGTGCCTCTTTCAAGAAATCCAACAGCATTTGGAAATCCTCTTCCGTTTCCCCCGGGAAACCAACGATAAAGGTGGAGCGCAAGGTTAATTCCGGGCAAATTTCACGCCAAGCTTTAATGCGCTCTAAAGTGCGGTCGATTTTGCCGGGTCTTTTCATGGCTTTCAGAATTTTCGGGCTGGCGTGTTGCAACGGAATGTCCAAATAAGGCAACAGCTTGCCTTCCGCCATCAGTGGAATCAATTCGTCCACATGTGGATACGGATAAACATAGTGCAAGCGAACCCAAATGCCCAAATTGCCTAATTGGCGACACAAGCTGATTAAATTGTTTTTAATCGGCATACCGTTCCAGAAGACGGTTTTATTTTGGTTTTCTTTGGTTTGATCTAAGGCGTAAGCGGAGGTGTCTTGGGACACGATTAACAGCTCTTTTACGCCGGCATCCACTAAACGTTTGGCTTCATCCAAAACTTGAGTAATCGGACGGCTATCTAAATCGCCACGCATGGATGGGATAATACAGAACGTGCAACGATGGTCGCAGCCTTCGGAAATTTTTAAATAGGCGTAATGTTTTGGTGTAAGTTTCACACCTTGCGCCGGCAGCAGGCTTTCATACGGATTATAGGCCGGTTTCGGTACATATTTTTGCACCTGGTTCATCACGGTTTCATAACTGTGCGGACCGCTGATTTCCAACACTTTCGGATGAACTTGGCGAATTTGATCTTCTTTCGCACCAAGGCAGCCGGTCACAATCACTTTGCCGTTTTCTTCCAAGGCTTCGCCAATAGCTTCCAAAGATTCTTGTACGGCGCTGTCAATAAAGCCGCAAGTATTCACGATCACTAAATCGGCGTTTTCATAGCTTGGAATAATGTTATAACCGTTGGAACGTAATTCCGTCAGAATACGTTCTGAATCCACTAAATTTTTCGGACAGCCAAGGCTGACAAAGCCGATGTTTGGGGTAGAACTCATAAATTTTCTCAAAAAGTCTATCGAGGGTAATAAAAAAGGGGCTAATTCTACCTTTTTTTGTACAAAAAGGCGACAGTGAAATGCCAATAAAAATCGGGTTTTCACGTTTTGCTTTCCGTGCAATGACTTTTCATTTCAGCGGAATCCGCTATAATGTGTGCCGTTTTTTAGCCCTTAAAAAAACACATTCTATTTTTATTCACAAGAGGAAAAATCATGGCAAAACAAAAACATGCCTTGCAGACACCGCCCCAAAATTCGCAAGGAACGATGACCTATCAGCATCAGCGCGGTGTGATTAAAGAGAATGCGATTCAAGCGTTATTACACGATAAACTCTTTCGCCAACTCGTTGAACGAAATAAGAAAGGCAAAGGCAGCTATCAACGTCAAGCGAAACACACGAATCGTTATTACGAAAAGCCCGATAATAAGATTTCTATGATAAGAGATTTTATTATCGGGCTTTTTTCTATTCGTAAAGTTTATGTAATGTATTGATATGAATGAGGTTATTATGACAGTGAAAACAGAAATTTTATTTAACAACACATGGAACGTCAGAATCAGCGATCCGGGCGAAGAAGGCGCGAAAAGCCACTTTTTTGAAACCATTTATGTGACCTTAGAAGCACACATCAACGGCAATGAAACAAACTATACCTTTACCCGCAAAGTGGAAGACCAAATTAAAATCAAAAAAGACTTCACCGATTTGGATGAATTATTCATTTATTTAAGCGAGCAAATCTCTCCGGTAGCATTGGGGTATTTAGGGATTAAAATCGGCAATTTAGGGCTGGTAAAAGATTAACTGATAAAAAAGAAACCCAATATCACATCGGGTTTCTTTTTATGCCATCGAACCATAACATATAAAGTGCGGTCGTTTTTTATGGCGTTTTTCAATGTTTCATGAATCGGAAGATTATTTTTTCTTCGCGTATTTCAAGGAGTCGATAGCTACTGCGAGGATGATGATGCTACCTTTGATGATATATTGCCAGTAAGGGTTCACACCGATATAAGTCAAACCATAGTTAATCACGGTGAAGATAATAACCCCGGTAATCACACCGATAACCGTACCCACACCACCGGCGAAAGACACACCGCCTACCACGCAGGCTGCGATAGCATCCAATTCATACATGAAACCGAGGTTATTGGTTGCAGAACCGA
Organism: uncultured Aggregatibacter sp.; assembly: GCF_938046485.1. Classification (NCBI taxonomy): domain Bacteria; kingdom Pseudomonadati; phylum Pseudomonadota; class Gammaproteobacteria; order Pasteurellales; family Pasteurellaceae; genus Aggregatibacter; species uncultured Aggregatibacter sp. Next base: position 33,533 of record NZ_CALIWN010000047.1, read on the forward strand.
TACGACCAGCCTCTAACATACCACCGAATGCATAGAACATACCGGCAATCATATAGATGACAACAAGGTTACGAGCCACGTTTACACCGGAAACTTTTGCCGCTTCAGGGTTACCACCGATCGCAAAGATATTTTTACCGAAGCGTGTTTTGTTCCACATCACCCACACACCGAAAGCACAAATGGCCGCATAAATGGTGATATAAGAGAGCTTAAACGAACCTAGACGGATGAAGCCTTGAGCAAAAACAGAGAAGTTTTCGCTGAAACCGGCGATAGGGGAACCGCCTACAGCATCGTAATAAAGGGAGTTGAAACCGTAAACGATAATCATGGTACCCATGGTGGCGATGAACGGCGTTACGTTTAAGTAAGCGATCACCAAACCATTGACTAAACCGATGACTGCACCCACAGCACAAACAGCAAGGATAACTACCGGAATTGGAATTTCACCGAGGTCAGGGAAAACACGGTTCATGTTTTCCATGGATTGCAACATGGTCGCGGAGATTACCGCGGCGAGACCAACCTGACGACCGGCGGACAAGTCGGTACCTTGTGTCACCAATAAGCCGGCAACCCCAAGCGCGATGATTAAACGCACGGAGGACTGGGTCAGAATGTTACTGAAGTTAACCAAGTTAAGAAATGTCGGATCTTGTGCGATGATGATGCCAAGTAAAATCAACAACACAAAATAAATCGCATTTTGTTTTAGGAAATCGAATGATTTATTTTTTTCTAAGGCACTCATAATTTGTTCCTTTGTTATTTATAAATATTTTGCGGCAAGTTGCAAAATTTCTTCTTGAGAGGTTTTTGCCGTTTCAACGATACCGGCAACCTTACCGTTACTCATGACGAGAATACGGTCGGTTACCCCAAGGAGTTCAGGCATTTCGGAAGAGATCATGATGATACCTTTATCCTTTTTCGCCAGTTCCTGAATTAATTGGTAAATTTCAAATTTTGCACCGATATCGATCCCGCGGGTCGGTTCGTCCAACATCAGAATCTCCGGTTGGGTTAATAACCAACGACCGATAATGACTTTTTGTTGGTTACCACCGGAAAGCGAGCCAATCGTTGTTTTGTGCGATGGTGTTTTGACATTCATGGAATCAATAACCCATTGTGTGTCACTGCTCATCTTCTTATTACTGAGTAGTTTCCAAGGGGTTAAATAAGATTTCATGTTGGAAATCAACGAGTTGAACTCAATGCTTAAGTTAGAGTAAATCCCTGTTGAACGACGCTCTTCGGTCACGAGCGCAAAACCATTATTGATTGCCTCAAGTGCGGTGTGATTTTTTACTATTTTTCCGTTGAGTTTAATGGTGCCGCTTTTCAGTTCACGCACACCAAAAATGGCTTCCACGATATCCGTACGTTTCGCACCGACAAGGCCGGCAATCCCTAAAATTTCCCCTTTACGCAAATTGAAAGATACATCTTGAATAGAAGGTTGGTTTAATGCCGTCAGATTTTCCACTTCTAAGGTAATTTCTTTTGGAACGTTAGTTTTTTCCGGGAAACGTTGGGTGAGTTCACGGCCTACCATCATGGACACGATTTGATCCATGGTTGTGCCTTTCACCGGGATAGTATTAATCCATTTGCCATCGCGTAAAATAGTGATTTCATCACAAATTTTGAAGATTTCGTCCATTTTGTGAGAAATGTAAATAATGCCGCAACCGCGATCTTTTAATTTTTGAATGATTTTAAACAGATGTTCTACTTCTTTTTCAGAAAGTGAGGATGTGGGTTCATCCATAATCACGATTTTAGCGTTGTAAGAAAACGCTTTCGCAATTTCGATCATCTGCATTTGTGAAACAGAAAGTTTGGCGACTTTTTCTTTTGGATCAACATCAATGTCCAATTCATCAAAAATCGCTTTGGTATCACGGTACATTTTCGCGTGATCCACAAAAGGCCCTTTAAGTGGGTAACGACCTAGCCACAGGTTATCCATTACGCTGGTTTGACGCACAAGGTTAAGTTCTTGGTGCACCATGGAAATGCCGTTTTCTAAGGCTTCTTTTGAGGTTTTAAAATTCACGGGTTTGCCTAAAAACAAGATTTCACCTTCGTCTTTAGCGTAAATGCCGAACAAGCATTTTAACAACGTGGATTTACCCGCACCGTTTTCCCCCATCAATGCGTGTACAGAATGCGAACGGACGCTTAAGTTTGCGTGATCTAAGGCTTTTACGCCCGGAAAGGACTTGCTGACATTAGTCATGGTAAGCAGGACTTCGCCATTTTGGCTTCCGCTTTGACTTTGAATTTGCTCTGTCATATCCAACCTCATAAATAAAGGGGAAGGGACATAAGTGTTGTCCTACGCTTCCCCTTACATTAATAAAACAAATTTATTTTAAGAATTCTGATAAGTTATCTTTATCTACACCAACATAAGGAACGCGTACAACACGATCTTTAAGTTCCCATTTAGTGCCTTCGGTCGCCGGTTTGCCGTTTGCCAAGTTATTAGATAATTCAACAACCGCTTTACCTTGGTTTACACCGTCATTTAACACAGTACCTGCAAGTTCACCTTTTTTGATCAGTTGTAATGCTTCAGGTAGGGCGTCAACACCGAAGATTGGTAATTTTTTACCGTGTGCTTTGGTTGCTTCTAATGCACCTAATGCCATACCGTCATTGTTAGAAATGATCACTTCGATGTCATTTGCTTTAGAGCTGGATAACCATGCATCGACTTTATCTTTCGCTAAGGCTGCGTCCCACATACCGGTATCAATGAAGAGTTGTTCAGTTTGGATACCTTGTGCATTTAATTGTTCAATCACATATTTGGTACGTGCTTCAGCATCTGGGTGACCCGGTTCGCCTTTTAATAAAACATATTGGATTTTACCGTCTTTGTTTAAGTCTAATGCCGGCATTGCTTTCCATTGTTTTGCAATTAAGTCACCTTGGATAATACCGGATTCTTTCGGATCGGTACCTACAAAGTAAGCGTTATCATAAGAAGCGATTGCTTTTGCACCCGGGTCTTTATTGAAGAACACAACAGGAATATTGTCCGGTTTGGCTTTACCGATGATGGTTGGTGCCGCAGATGGGTCAACTAAGTTGATGGCTAACGCTTTTACGCCTTTTGAAAGTAATACGTCAACTTGGTCGTTTTGAATAGACTGTGCGTTTTGAGAGTCATTCATTAATAATTTCACGTCTTTTAATTGATCTGCGTCTTTTTGGATTTCTTTACGCATCAAAGACATAAAGTTGTCGTCATATTTATAGATTGTCACACCGATACGGGTTTCTGCTTGTGCTGCGCTGATGCCGGCACCGAAAGCTACTGCTAAAGCAACTGCACTTAATACTGTTTTTTTCATAATGCATGTTCTCCATTAATTGTTCATATAAAGAATAAAGAGGGTTTTCTTTCAGTGATAATTCATTAAAGCATTATTATCAAAATCTTACCTTTTTACACTGCAATCGCTACTCGGGTAATTGGCGGTAAGGATACCTTGTTTTTTGCAGAAAGAATGTGATCATATTCACATTTATGAAAACGATTACATCTCTCGCTCAAAAATAATGCAATTTTAATGTTTTTCCTCCTTTGGGTGGACGTTTTCCACCGAAAAGCGTCTGACTAGTGTCGGATTAAATTGCGGATTAATGGGTAAGGAAAGGGTTTTATCAACCAAACTTAGTGCCAGTTTGGCGGCATAATTTGCCATAAGATCAATAGGATAACGAATCGTTGTAAGTTTAGGCACCAAATAACGGGCAATTGGCATATCGTCAAAACCGATAATAGAGAACTGTTTCGGCACTTTGATATTGTTTTCATTGAGTACGGATAACGCACCTGCTGCCATGGAATCATTATAGGCAACAACGGCTGTTAAATTATCGTTATAACTCAATAGGTTAATCATGGCTTCTTCACCGCCCTCGAAATCCGGTGTGCTATGTACGATGGCGTTCTCAACAATGGGGATACCCTGTTCTGTAAGCGCATTCAAATAACCTTGTTTACGCTCAGCTTCGTCGTTAATTCTATGGTTTGAGCCGATATAACCGATATGGCGATGTCCTGCGTTAATCAGCGTATTGGTAGCAATATAAGTGCCTTTTTGGTTATCCAATCCGACACAGCGGGATTCATAACCTTTAATACAACGGTTGATAATCACCATGCCCGGCACACTTTCTAAATAATCCGCTAAAGTTTGATCATCTAACGCTTTGGAATGCACGACCAAACAATTACAACGTTTACGCAGTAGGGTATCAATGGCTTCTTTTTCTTTTTCCGCCTGATGGTATCCCATGCCGATCAAAATATTTTTGCCATGCTCCATGGCAACGTGATCAACCGCTTTCACTAAAATTGCAAAAAAAGCGTCCGTTACATCGGTCACTACAACGCCTAATGTATCGGAACTTTGCGAAGCCAAAGCCTGCGCATTGGCATTCGGACGGTAGCCTAATTGTTCAATGGCGTTCAATACAGCGGCACGGGTGTGTTCTTTCGCACAAGGGTGATTATTTAACACCCTAGATACTGTCGCGACAGAAACGCCAGCCTGTTTAGCAACATCTCGAATAGTAACCATAGATATCCCTTCATTATATGTGACTAAAACCGAAGGAATCATAATCGGAAAAAAGACTTTTTGGAAACGCTTACTTTTAAAAGTGTCGTGTATGTCACAGTTTTTCTCATCAGCTTTATAGCTGAAATAAATAGAAATTCATTTTTGTGATCTTGCTAACAGTTTAATTTGTTAAATATGCTATTTTATGCCATATTTTTGTAATCGTTTTCATAAATTAAATACAACCGAACAGAGGTACATTATGACAACTGTTTTTGAACCTACCGATCATCCGCACCGCAGATATAATCCGTTAACCGACCAATGGGTTTTAGTTTCTCCTCATCGCGCTAAACGTCCATGGCAAGGACAACAAGAGAAAGTCAATGAAGAACAAAAGCCAAGTCATGATCCAAATTGTTACCTTTGCCCACGTAATAAACGCATTACCGGCGAACTCAATCCCGATTATCACAAACCTTATGTGTTTAAAAATGACTTCTCCGCGCTGTTAGAAGACACACCGGCACCGCAAAATAACGACAATCCGTTATTCCAAAGTTCACAAGCGCGCGGGGAAAGTCGCGTCATTTGTTTTTCACCCGACCATAGTAAAACGTTGCCATTATTGACCGCACTTGAGATCGAAGAAGTCATTAAAGTCTGGCAAGAACAACTCCGTGAACTCGGACAAAAATACCAATGGGTACAAATCTTTGAAAATAAAGGCGCAGCAATGGGCTGTTCTAACCCGCATCCGCACGGACAAATTTGGGCAAACAGCTTTTTACCGAATGAAGTGGCGAGAGAAGATAAAGCACAACGTCAATATTATGAAAAACAGGGTTCTGTGCTGTTGGTGGATTATGTCCAACAAGAACTGGCCCGCAAAGAACGTATCGTTGTGGAGACAGAACATTGGGTTGCCGTGGTGCCGTATTGGGCGGTTTGGCCGTTTGAAACGTTGTTATTGCCAAAAGCACAGGTTAAACGCTTAACGGAATTAAGTGACGCACAAGCGAAAGATTTGGCGGTGATATTGAAAAAACTCACGACCAAATACGACAACTTATTTGAAACCTCTTTCCCGTATTCCATGGGTTTCCACGCTGCACCATTTAATGGCGAAGAAAATGAACATTGGCAACTACATGCTCATTTCTATCCACCACTTTTACGTTCCGCTACCGTGCGCAAGTTTATGGTGGGCTACGAAATGCTCGGCGAAAGCCAACGCGATTTAACGGCAGAACAGGCAGCAGAAAGACTGCGTGCGTTGAGTGAAATTCACTATAAACTGAAATAATGCGCCCAATTCCCCTCTTTAGCAAAGAGGGGTTAGGGGAGATTTGGCGGTAGGGGAGATTTGGCAGAAGGTACACCAATCTCATATGAAATTTAAATATCGCAATTAAATCTCCCCCCGCCCCTCTTTACAAAAGAGGGGAGCTGATTGAGCAATACTTGAAGATAAAGGACACAAACATGACCCCAATCCAAAAATCCCAACACATTTTCACCCCAAAATATAACAAACAACCTGAATTGACCGTGTATGCGCCGGGTCGAGTCAATATCATCGGCGAACATACCGATTACAACGACGGCTTTGTGATGCCATGTGCGATTAACTATGGTACGGCGATTGCCGGCGCGAAACGCAACGATCATGTTTGGAATGTGTATGCTGCTGATTTGGATTTGTCAGATGAGTTTTCACTAGATAAAGAAATCCCCCAAAGTGAACAAAAATGGGCAAATTATGTGCGTGGCGTGGTGAAGTTCATTCAAGAACGTTGCCCTGATTTTAAACAAGGCGCGGATTTGGTGATTTCCGGTAATGTGCCGCATTCTTCCGGCTTAAGTTCTTCTGCTGCGTTAGAAGTGGCAACGGGAAAATTCTGTCAGCAGCTAGGCGATTTACCTTTAAGCCATACAGACATTGCGCTTATCGGGCAAAAAGCAGAAAACAAATTTGTTGGTGCCAACTGTGGCAATATGGATCAGCTGATTTCTGCGCTCGGACAACAAGATCATTTATTGATGATTGACTGTCGTAGTCTTGAAACCCAACCAACGCCTGTGCCGCAGGATGTGGCGGTGATTATCGTGAATTCTAACGTGCCGCATGATTTGGTTACCGGCGAATACAACACCCGCCGTCAGCAATGTGAACGTGCAGCGACGTTTTTCGGCGTGAAAGCCCTGCGTGATGTGTCTGTGGCACAATTTAAAGAAAAAGAAGCAGAATTGACCGCACTTGATCCGCTGGTCGCAAAACGCGCCCGCCATGTGGTCACGGAAAATCAACGGGTGTTAGATGCGGTAGACGCCTTGAAACATAATGACTTAACCCGTCTTGGCGAATTAATGGGGCAGTCGCATGATTCCATGCGCGACGATTTTGAAATCACCGTGCCACAGATTGACTATTTAGTAGAATTGGCACAGTTGGTCATCGGCAAACAGGGCGGGGCACGCATGACCGGAGGGGGATTCGGTGGTTGCATCGTTGCCCTTGCGCCACATGATAAAGTAGACGCCGTACGCAAAATCGTGGCAGACAATTACGAAAAACAAACGGGCTTGAAAGAAGACTTCTATGTTTGCACGGCTTCACAAGGAGTGCGTGTATGCTAGAACAACACGCCCAAGGCACTGCGCCGGACGGTTTGCCGTTTCAGCTTTTCACGTTGCAAAATACGCAAGGAATGCGTGTGCAATTTACCGATTGGGGCGCAACTTGGATATCTTGCAGCGTGCCGGTCAACGGTGAATTGCGAGAAGTGTTGCTGGGTTGCAAGTTGGAAGCTTATCCAATTCAGCAAGCCTATTTAGGCGCGAGTGTCGGACGCTATGCTAACCGTATTGCCAATGCCCAATTTACGCTTAATGATAAAATTGTGGCCTTAACCGCCAACCAAGGAACGCATCAACTTCACGGTGGTGTAAACGGTTTTGATAAACGCCGTTGGGCATTAGAAAAGTGCGGTGAAAATTTCGTGTGTTTTTCTTTGCATTCTGCCGACGGCGATCAAGGTTTTCCCGGCAATGTGGATGTGACGGTAACTTACACCTTAACGGAAGAGAATTCGGTCATAATTGAGTATGCCGGGAAAAGCGATCAGGATACGGCATTGAATTTAACTAACCATGCTTATTTCAATTTAGAAAACGCTGAGCAGGGGACAGATGTTCGTCATCACCGCTTGCGCCTGAATGCAGATTTCTATTTGCAGGTAAATAGCGAAGGGATTCCAAATTCGCCGTTAAAACACGTTGTCGGCACCAGTTTTGATTTTCGCGTTGCCAAGCCGATTCAACAGGATTTTCTACAAGGCGAACAGCTTGCCACCAAAGGCTACGATCATTCTTTTATCGTCAACAAAGCCTGGCAAAAACCTTGTGTTTTGCTGAGTTCACCAAATGATGATTTGCATTTGGAAGTGCTAACTTCACAAGCAGCATTACAGGTTTATACCGGTAATTTCCTCGGCGGCACACCTACTCGACATGGCACGCAATACGCGGATTACAGCGGTGTTGCGTTGGAAACGCAATGTCTTCCGGACACGCCAAACCATCCAGAATGGCAAAATTACGGCGGTATTGTAAAAGCCGACAGTGAGTATTATCAATGGACGGAATATTGCTTTAAGGCATAGCAAGGCTGGCGATCGTGGCTTGTGAAAAATGGGCTACGATCTTGGCTTGAGTGATATTTCGGCGTTTTGTGTCAGTCATGCCGTCATCCCATTTCCTTTTCTTCTAAAATCACCTACAAAATCCCACAAAGTGCGGTGGGAAATCTGCTAAAATAAACATTGGTTTTTTATCGACGAAAGGGCGACATCATCGAAAATTGGCAACGCGGTTTTGTACTACATCGCAAATCTTACAGCGAAACCAGCTTATTGGTAGATTTACTGACCGAAGATTTCGGGCGTATCAGCGTATTGGCAAAAGGCGCACGGGCAAAGCGCTCCATGCTAAAAGGCGTGCTACAACCCTTTACGCCGTTACTGCTACGTTGGAGCGGTCGCGGTGATCTGAAAATCCTGACCAAAGCAGAACCTGCCGCCATTGCCTTACCTTTACAAAATGTTGCCTTATACAGCGGATTTTATTTAAACGAACTCATTTGCCGCGTATTGGAACCGGAAACGGCCTATCCGCAATTGTTCCAACACTATTTGCAATGTTTAACGCAATTAGCCGTATCACAAACCAATGTAGAACCTGCGCTACGCACCTTTGAATTTCAACTCTTGCGTACCTTAGGTTATGGCATTGATTTCACTCATTGTGCCGGCTCCGGCAAAGCCGTGGAAGCGGACATGACTTATCGTTACCGCGAAGAAAAAGGCTTTATTGCTTCCTTAATCAAAGATAATTTAACCTTTTACGGGCGGGAATTATTGGCGTTTGAACAAACCCAATTTGACGAACCCTCTGTATTATCGGCAGCCAAACGCTTCACGCGCATTGCATTAAAACCGTATTTAGGCGACAAGCCCTTGAAAAGCCGAGAATTATTTACCCAACACAGCTTATATTCAAAATAACATGGCATTACTTTACAGCGACACCAAACCAAAGAAAAAGACCGAAAATTTCACCGCACACATTCTTGATTTGGATTATCAAGGCTTAGGCGTGGCTAAAATCAACGGCAAAACCTGGTTTATTGAAAACGCGTTGCCGCAAGAAAGCGTAGAAGTTCGCATATTGGAAGAAAAACGCCAATACGGTCAAGGCGTAGCGCAGCGTATTTTACGCCCAAGTCCTCAGCGCCAAACACCGCCATGCGTTTATTTTGAACAATGCGGGGGATGCCAAAATCAACACATTCCTATTGAATTACAACGTTCTACCAAGCAAACCGCATTGGTTCAACGCCTGTCCCGTTTACAGCCGGCGCCTATTCATTTCATGCCGTTATTGCAAGGCGAGCATTGGCATTATCGCCGTCGGGTACGTTTAAGCGTATTGTTTGATAGCAAAAATCATAAACTGAATATCGGCTTACGGCGTAAAAATTCACAGCAAATTATTCCGATTGAACATTGCTTGGTGCTGGAACAGCCGCTGAATGATTTATTGCCCAAACTGACCGCACTTTTCGAGCAATGGACAACACCACAACAACTGGGGCATATTGAACTTGTTGCGGCAGACAATGGCATCGCCATGTTATTACGCCATATAAAAAATATCGGTGAAACCGACCGTACTTTATTATTACGGTTTGCCGAACAACAGCAACTCATGTTATTTGTACAAGAACATGACAGCATTGAACATTGGTATGGGGAACAGCCCTATTACCGTTTAGACGATGACATCACGTTGCAATTTGATATTCGCGATTTCATTCAAATTAATGCACAATTAAACCGTCAAATGATCGCAACAGCGTTAGACTGGTTGGAGCTTAACCAACAAGATCATGTGTTAGATTTGTTCTGTGGTATGGGCAACTTCACCTTACCGCTAAGTCGCAAAGTAAAAAGTGCGGTAGGAATTGAAGGTGTTTCTGCGATGGTGGAAAAAGCCCGCGCCAATGCCGAACGAAACGGTTGTCATAATGTCCAATTTTACCGGAGCGATTTGGATAAACCCTTTATCAGTCAACCGTGGGCGCAGCAACCCTTCAATAAAATTTTGCTCGATCCACCACGCACAGGGGCGGCATTTGCTTTAAATGCACTCTGTCAGTTACAGGCTGAAAGCATTCTGTATGTTTCTTGCAATCCTGCAACACTCGTGCGAGATACGGAAATCTTGCGTGACGCAGGCTATCAATTGGATAAAGTCGCCATGATCGATATGTTCCCGCAAACCGGTCATTTAGAGTCGATAAGTTTATTTCGAAAAAGATAAGGATTCATTATGGTCGCTGTGAGAGGATCTCATTTATTAAATCCTAAAGATTTTGAGATTGAAAAATGGTGCGCTAACTTAAATGTCGCAGAAAATGTCAAAGCCAACTTAATGACGGCATGGCATTATTCGCAACAGAAAATGACCTTGCGTGCCGAGCATCAGCAGGAAAAAGCCCATTTGCTGACGTTCGGCGTGGAAATGGTGGAAATCCTCAACAGCTTAAACATGGATGCCGATAGCTTGTTCACCGCCATGCTCTTCCCTATCGTACGCGATCAACTGGTGGATTTAGCCCAAATTGAAGAAGATTTCGGCGCGAATATCAGCAAACTGGTACGCGGTGTTATCGAAATGGACAATATCCGCCAACTCAACATCACCCATTCTGCCAGCAGCTTGCAGGTGGATAATGTGCGCCGAATGTTGCTCGCCATGGTAGATGATTTCCGCTGTGTGATTATCAAATTGGCAGAGCGTATCGCCTTTTTGCGTGATGCCGAAAAAAATTATACGGAAGAAGAACGCGTCCTCGCCGCGAAAGAATGTGCCAATATTTACGCCCCGCTTGCCAACCGTTTAGGCATCGGACAGCTCAAATGGGAACTGGAAGATTACTGTTTCCGTTATTTACACCCGGAACAATATCGCGCCATCGCCAAATTATTAAAAGAACGCCGTCTTGACCGCGAACAATACATCGCTGATTTTGTCTCCGAACTTTCCGGTTATTTACAAGAAAATATTCCCCAAGTGGAAGTCTATGGTCGCCCGAAACACATTTACAGCATTTGGCGAAAAATGCAGAAAAAGCACTTAGAGTTCAGTGATTTATATGACGTCCGTGCGGTGCGTATTGTCGTGCAAAAATTGCAAGATTGTTACACCGCACTTGGCATTGTACACACTCATTTCAAACATCTGCCAAAAGAATTCGACGATTATGTCGCCAACCCGAAACCGAACGGCTACCAATCTATTCACACCGTGGTGTTGGGTAAAGGCGGCAAACCGATCGAAGTACAAATTCGTACCCAACAAATGCACGATGATGCCGAACTTGGTGTCGCGGCACACTGGAAATACAAAGAAGGCGCCAGCGCCGGCCGTTCCGGTTACGAAGAAAAAATCGCTTGGCTACGCAAACTCTTGGCGTGGCAAGACGATATTACCGACTCCGGCGAAGTTATGGCAGAATTACGTAGCCAAGTGTTCGATGATCGCGTCTATGTCTTTACGCCGAAAGGCGAAGTGGTGGATTTGCCAACAGGCTCAACGCCACTCGATTTTGCCTACGCTATTCACAGTGAAATCGGCCATCGTTGTATCGGTGCCAAAGTGGGCGGACGCATTGTGCCGTTCACCTATCAGCTCCAAATGGGCGATCAGGTAGATATCATTACCCAGAAAAACCCGAACCCAAGTCGTGACTGGCTGAATCCGAACCTCGGCTTTACCCACACGGCAAAAGCCCGTGCGAAAATTCATGCGTGGTTCAAAAAGCTGGATCGTGATAAAAATATTCCGGCCGGCAAAGAATTGTTGGAAAGCGAAATTAACCGCTTGGGCATCAGCTTAAAACAAGTTGAACAGCAAGCCTTGCCGCGTTACAACCTAAAAAATCTTGATGATTTATACGCAGGCATTGGCGGCGGTGATATTCGTATCGGGCCGTTAATCAACTTCCTGCAAAACAAATTCATCAAAATCTCCGCGCAGGAAGTGGATGAAGAAATCTTGCGCCACGTCAGCACCAAAAGTGCGGCCAACGCCCAACAAAAAACCGAACGCAAAGACTGCGTTATCGTCGAAGGCGTTGGTAACTTGATGCACCATATTGCTCGCTGCTGCCAACCGATTCCGGGCGACAGCATTGTGGGTTACATCACCATGGGGCGTGGCATTTCCATTCACCGTTGTGATTGCGAGCAATTCCTCGAACTGCAAAGCGTTCACCCGGAACGTGTAGTGGAATCCCGTTGGGGCGATAATTATTCTAACGGCTTCCATCTCAATATTCGCATTGTGGCGTCAGATCGCAATGGCTTATTGCGCGACATCACCACCGTGCTGGCAAACGACAAAATCAGCGTACTCGGTGTGTCTTCCCGTACGGATACGAAGCGCCAAGTGGCAAACATCGACATGCAAATTGAACTCAACAACGTGGAAATGTTGAGTAAGATTCTGTCCCGTTTAGAAAAACTGGATGATGTCATTGAAGCTAAACGCCTCTAATAACAATAAATAAAGGAAAACCTAATGGACAAAACGACGGGGCTAACCCACTTAATCAAATCCACTCAATATTCCATGCAAGGCTTAAAAAGTGCGGTCAAATATGAAACGGCTTTTCGCCACGAGCTTTTTTGCTGCCTTTTCATGATTCCCTTGGCATTATGGCTCGGTGATGATGCCATTGAAAAAGCGCTGATGATTGGCAGCGTATTGTTAGTCTTAGTGGTAGAACTGCTCAATAGTGCTATCGAAGCCGTAGTGGATCGCATTGGCACAGAACGTCACGAACTTTCCGGTCGTGCCAAAGATCAAGGCTCTGCCGCCGTGTTTGTTGCACTGGTTATTGTCGCGATAACCTGGGCGCTCATGTTGTTTAATTAAAAAATGCGGTCAAAACTGACCGCACTTTTAAATAATCCCAAACAGAAAGTGAATATGCCAAAAATACAAGCGATTCTAACCCTGTTACAAAATGCTGCAAATTCTGGCAAAGCTATCGAAATGGCAGCGTATATGAAAAATCAGTTTGATTTTCTTGGTATTCCTACACCGTTGCGCCGTAAACTTTGTAAACCGTTATTTAAAGGGGCAGCAATATCACAAGCGCCAGATTGGGATTTTGTGGAAGATTGTTGGACCAATCCCTATCACGAAATGCAATATATTGCGATGGATTATTTGAATGTAGTAAGCAAACAACTGACACCGCAAGATTTACCTCACATTGAATTGCTGATTACCCGAAAATCTTGGTGGGACAGCACGGATGCCTTAGACAAAGTGGTCGGAAACATCTATTTAAACTTCCCAGAAATCCGACCGCAGTTAATTCGTTGGAGCCAACGCGACAATATCTGGTTGCGGAGAGTCGCTATTAATTGCCAATTATCACTGAAGCAACAAACAGATAAAGCGTTACTTAGCGAAATCATCCAAAATAATTTTGGTCAGTCAGAATTTTTCATTAACAAAGCTATCGGTTGGGCATTGCGTGAATACGGAAAAACCAATCCGGATTGGGTGAAAAATTTCGTACAACAACATAGGGAAAAAATGGCACCGTTGAGCGTACGAGAAGCGTTGAAAAGATTGAAATGAAGCAAAATGACGGCCTATGAAGCTCCAATTCGTGCACCGAGGTGCACTAACTGGAATCACGTTCGGTGTGGAAATCTCTCCGTAGCGTGCAACTTGTTGCACGAACTGGAATGACGCTCGATGGGAAATCATTCGTGCATCAAGATGCACGCTACAGAATTAAATAACGCCCCGTAGCGTGCAATTTGTTGCACGAACTAGAATAACGCTCGGTGGGAAGTCATTCGTGCATCAAGATGAACGCTACCATTAAATAACGCCCCGTAGCGTGCAACTTGTTGCACGAATTGGAATTATGCGCGGTGGCAAATTATTCGTGCATCAAGATGCACGCTACCATTAAATATCGCACCCGTAACGTGCAACTTGTTGCACGAATTGGAATTATGCGCGATGGGAAATTATTCGTGCATCAAGATGCACGCTACCATTAAATATCGCACCCGTAACGTGCAACTTGTTGCACGAATTGGAATTATGCGCGATGGGAAATTATTCGTGCATCAAGATGCACGCTACCATTAAATAACGCCCCGTAACGTGCAACTTGTTGCTCGAGGTCGCTGTACGTCTAAAGAAAATACTTTTCCACTATAGCATCAAAAGCCTTGCGATTAACGCTATCATAGATCGGTTAAATCTAATAAAATGCGACGAATACGGCATTGGCATAAGCCAAGGAGTTATATGTGAAAAAATCTTTTTTGTTGGGGGCAACCGTTTTTATCGGTTTGCTACCATCCTTCGGTGTTTGGGCGGAAGAACAGGAAAAAACATGGGTAGATGAACAACACCAAGAAATACGAGCCACCCTGCGTAGGTGGGCGCATACGATGGATAAATGGATGGGGGAGCCTGATCCCAATCAGCCGGCAAGTGCCGGTTTGCGTATCATGTTGGATAGCCAATGGAATCATTATGATCACTTTTCTATGAAACCACGCGTCCGTGGGAGGATTCGCCTACCAACGTTGAAAAAACACTTGAGTTTGGTCTTTGGTGATGAAGATTTAGATAATGAATCACGAGACAAAAACCACATGGGTAAGGTTTATAACCAACCATTAAATAAAAATAAACATTATGATCGACGTCAAACTCGCGAAGATAATGCCTCTGTGGGTTTACGTTGGTCTGACTCCATTAAAAAATTAGGCATTGATACCGATCTTGATTTGGGTATTCGTTCCGGTAGCGATATTTATTTACGCTTTAGAGCAGGAAAAGAATGGCTTATTACAGAGCGTTTCTCTACGCGATTGGAGCAAATTTATCGCTACGGAACCAATAGTAAGCATTATTTGCGGACGAACTTTGAAAACAAGTATCGGGATTCGGCTAACACCCTGATTGCAAATCATCTGTATTTGCAGTCCGAACATGATGTAGATGAAAAAAATTCTTGGGGAAACAGTTTTTATCGTCAGCACGATTTCAGCAACTATAAGCGTCTGAATTATGGCATTTTTATTGGTGGTGATATCGATAATAAACAATTTCATCTTAACCAATACGGTCCCTTTATTACTTGGCGTCAGCCGATTTTGCGTCAGTGGTTTTTTATTCAGCCTGAACTGAATTACTACAATGATAAAAACCAGGATCGCCGCCATCATATCGGTGCATTTTTACGTTTGGAAGCCGTCTTTTAAAATAACATAACGTATTTTTATGGAGCGATTGTTTATGATTGAGATGGAGAGGGAAAAGTGCGGTGGATTTTAAAGGTGTTTTTTAGATGAAGCGTAATTGAACATTTAAACAATTTCATGGCGACACGCAACGGAAAATGCGTGCCGTCATTGTTTTACATACTGCTATTCGGCAATTTCATTTCTCTTACCGACATGGTCATTCCATCAATCAACAATAACCTGCCACACAAATTCGTGCCGATTTTTAACCGCACTTTGATGGCTTCTAAGGCTTGAATAGAACCAACCAAACCGACAATCGGTGCCAACACACCGGCTTCTACGCAACTTAAAGCATTGTCGCCGAATAAACGGCTGAGTGTATGATAGGTCGGCGTATTGTCTTCATAAGTGAAAACAGAAACCTGTCCTTCCATACGAATAGCTGCGCCGGAAACCAGCGGAATTTTGTGGGCGGCGCAAGCCGTGTCTAATTGATTGCGAGTGGTGACGTTATCGGTACAATCCAACACCACATCAAATTTACCAACCAAGTCGTGAAGTTGCTGTTCATCCAATAATTGATGGATTGCATTAACCTCAATATGTGGATTTAAACGTTGCAGGGAGAGTTTCGCCGATTCCACTTTGGGCATCCCAAGGCGACTGTCATCATGTAAGACTTGGCGCTGTAAATTAGATAAATCCACGGTGTCGAAATCCAGTAAGGTCAAATGACCCACACCGGCAACGGCCAAATATTGGCCGGCAGCACAACCTAATCCGCCGAGACCAACAATCAGCATTTTGCTACTTTTTAACGTTTCTTGTCCGTCAAAATCAATGTCTTTCAACACGATTTGACGGTTGTAGCGCAATTCTTCTTGATGAGTTAATTCCATAACAAACTCAATGTATTAGCGTAATAAATCGTTAAATGGTTCGATGGTGACAGTTTCGCCTGCTACAACGTTGCCACGCTCTTGTTCCAACACGATAAAACAGTTGCTTTTCACAAAGGAACTAAACAAATGCGAGCCCTGGAAGCCTACCGGCTGCACTTCAATTTGGCCTTGTGTATTGAGTTGGTAGAAACCTCGTTGGAAATCCAAGCGTCCTGGTGCTTTTTTCAGATTGGTTGCTGCAATCGCCGGTAAACGCATTGGTGCTTTCCATTGGCTATAACCGCTCAGTTTGGCGATTGCCGGTTGTACTAATTGATAGAAAGTGACCAAAGCTGACACCGGATTGCCCGGTAAGCCGCAGAACCAGGCTTTTTCTAATTTTCCAAAAGCAAACGGTTTACCCGGTTTAATGGCGATTTTCCAGAAATTGATTTTGCCGACTTTTTCTAAAATATGTTTGGTGAAATCCGCTTCCCCCACAGACACACCGCCACTGGTGATCACCAAATCCGCTTGTTGTTGGGCTTCCAAAAAGGCTTTTTCAAATTGTGCCTCGTTGTCCGGTAAAATACCGAAATCCAATACGTCGCAATTGAGTTTCTCTAACAACAGTTTTACAGTGAAACGGTTCGTATCATAAATTTGACCGGCTTGTAACGGTTGTCCGACCGGAACCAATTCATCACCGGTCGAAAGCACCGCCACTTTTAAGCGTGGAAAAACCTTAATTTTTTCGATGCCGAGAGAGGCGAGCAAAGGCAAAGAAACGGCATTGAGTAATGCGCCTTGTTGTAATACCACATCACCCCGTTTCACATCTTCGCCAATACGGCGAATGTTTTGACCCGATTTAGGCAGGCTGGTAAACGTCACCGTGCCATCATCGTTCACTTGAACCTCTTCTTGCATCACTACCGCATCAGCGCCTTGTGGAATCATCGCGCCGGTCATGATTCTGACCGCACTTTGTGCCGTCCATTCTCCCTCAAAAGGCGCACCGGCAAAGGCTTTTCCGGCAACAGAGAGTGTCATGGATTGTTGTAAATCTGCCAAACGCACGGCATAACCGTCCATCGCAGAGTTATCGAAAGAAGGCACATTAATCGGAGAAATGACATTTTCAGCACAAATTCGTTGACTGGCTTGATGTATCGGCAACGTCTCCGTGTCAGTCGGAGAAGGAAGTTGATTTAACATTTGTTCAAGTGCTTGGGATAGCGGCAACATACGGAATCCTTGTTAGAATAAAAAAGTGCGGTCATTATACGCTAATCTTAGGCTATTGACCTAGGCGATCTCATGAGCCGTAAATATTGCGAAAAAACACCGCACTTTTAAAAGTGAATAGTTTTATGCCAATCTTGCTTTTGCTTCTGCAATGGCTTCTGCGATACGCAACGGTGATACTCCACCTTTGGCGGCGCGTTTGTCTAAGCAAGATTGTAAAGAAAGAATGTCGTACACATCGTCTGACACTTTTTCACAGAATTGACGAAATTCAGGAATCGTCAGGTCTTCTAAGGCTTTGTGTTGTTTGATGGCATAGACCACGGTTTCGCCCACAATATGGTGAGAATCGCGGAACGGTACGCCTTTGGCAACCAAATAATCGGCTAATTCAGTGGCGTTGGAGTAGCCTTTCAGGGCAGATTCACGGGTGCGTT
The DNA here is from genome assembly GCF_938046485.1 of uncultured Aggregatibacter sp. Lineage (NCBI taxonomy): Bacteria > Pseudomonadati > Pseudomonadota > Gammaproteobacteria > Pasteurellales > Pasteurellaceae > Aggregatibacter > uncultured Aggregatibacter sp. The sequence goes on from NZ_CALIWN010000047.1 coordinate 51,547, forward strand.
CCACGTTCACTTTGATGTCGTCTAACACTAATGACGCCATGTCTAAGCAATCTTGCCAAGTGTCCAATGCATCGAAAATGCCTTCTTTGTCTTCCTGCATATCTTTGTTATACGCCAACGGTAAACCTTTTAAGGTCATTAACATCCCATTTAACGCACCGATAACACGTCCTGCTTTGCCGCGAATCAATTCGCAAGCATCGGGGTTTTTCTTCTGTGGCATGAGGGAGGAGCCGGACGTCACGCGATCGGAGAGTTCCACAAAGTTAGATTCGCCGCTGTTGAAAATAATCATATCTTCGGCGAAACGAGATAAATGCACCATGCTCAGCGAGGCGGCAGAAAGTAGTTCGACGATATGATCGCGATCGGATACGCTGTCTAAGCTGTTACGGGTTGCAAATGCGAAATCTAAATCTTTGGCAAGCTGTTCGCGATCGATAGGATACGCTGTGCCGGCAAGGGCACCACTGCCTAGCGGGCAGCTGTTCATGCGGCGGTAAGCATCAGCTAAACGAGAATAATCGCGATCCAACATTTCCACATAGGCCATACACCAATGAGCAAAAGTGATCGGTTGAGCGCGTTGCAGGTGCGTGTAGCCCGGCATCACGGCATCTTGGTTATTTTCTGCGGTGAACACCAATTTGCGTTGTAATTCGCGAAGGGAATGTTGCAATTCCGCCACCCGTTCTTTACACCACATTTTGATGTCGAGTGCCACTTGGTCGTTACGGCTGCGACCAGTGTGCAGTTTTTTACCCAAATTGCCCACTTTGTCGATCAGTTTACTTTCCACCCAACTGTGAATGTCTTCCGCATCATCTTGCAAAATCGCTTGCGGATTTGACCGCACTTCGATCAATAATTCGTTCAGTGCCTGTTCTAATTGTTGTTGTTCTTGTACGGTTAAAATATTGACGGAAACCAAGGCTTTCGACCAGCCGATGGAGCCCTCAATATCTTGCTCGGCAAGACGATAGTCAAAGCGTAATGAATCGTTAAAATGTTTAAAACGCTTGTCCGCCGCCTGCGTAAAGCGTCCACCCCAAAGTGCCATAGAATCCTCTGATTTGTAATTGGTGAAATTGGTTAAAAAATATAGCACAGAAACAAAAAAGGCGATCAACAAAAAATTGGCTTTTTTTGACCGCACTTTTGGTGTGATTGATTGTTATTTTAATAAATCTTCGTTTTTAGCGTGGGTCCACTTGCCGCGTTTTTTATCTATATATTGAAAATACTCGTTAGAAAACGTCCCTTGGACACAAGTAAATTTATCGCGGCGCGTATTTACCTCTTTGTTTTCTAAGGCTTTGTTTAAGGTTTCCGGGCCGGTCAGCACAAATACGCCACCGTCAACGCGACGATGTTCGATGTTGTCCACAATAATATCCAACGTTTCCTTTAAAAATGGGTTGCCTTTGCGGCTGGCTAAGAAAAAGTTGGTGTAACGCCCGTGACGGGTGATAAGAACTTCCCCGTCTTTCGAATCAATCATTGTGTCCAAACAACCAACAAGATGTCCGTCAATATCGATATAGATACCGCCCTCTTGATACAGAACAAAGATACGCCAAAAATCTGCTTGTGCAGCGCCATCTGTCAGTCGGTTATACGCCGCAAAAGTACGCGGATCGGCATATTTCTCAATATAGTCGCTACGGGCTTCAGTGCTGACATAGCGATAATTGTAACTTAGCGAAAATAATCGATTAATCAAATAGTTACAGTAAATTGGTAAAGTCACTTTATTGCTGTAGTTGGTTTGCCAAATCACGCGATTAATATGGCTTGATTTGCTAGATTGACGTTTGGCTTGGCTGAATTCAGGAATCGTAAAGCGTTTTTTGGGGAAAAATAGATGGAAAGGGTAACTGACCGTTTTGATGAGGTTCCCGATGAAACGTAATAAGCCGTTTGAAATAAAAAGTGCGGTCTGATTTTTTATTGTTTTTTGCACTATAAATGGATCCATTATCCCGTTAAAAATATGTGCTACTTTATCACTTTATCTTGAAAGAATAAAACACTCGGTAAGACTAAAAAAGCATGAAGTGAGGAAATGAAGTGGTGGGCGATACCGGTCTCGAACCAGTGACCCCCTCCTTGTAAGGGAGGTGCTCTCCCAACTGAGCTAATCGCCCTCAATGTTGTGAGCGTGCATTATAATTGCTCAATGATTTCAGTCAACAGATTTTTACCAAAAATCCGTCAGTTGTTTCAAAAATAGGCATAATTCGTGATTTTTCCTTAAGAATCCAAACAACTCGTAGTACAATACCGCACAATTATTTGCACATAAAAAAGGTTATAACATGAAATTAGAAGCATTATTTGATTTGGATCCCAACGTGAAAGTGCGCACCCGTTTTGCGCCAAGCCCAACCGGTTATTTACACGTTGGCGGCGCGCGTACCGCACTTTATTCCTGGTTATACGCCAAACACAATCACGGTGAATTTGTGTTACGTATTGAAGATACCGATTTAGAGCGTTCCACACCGGAAGCTACACAGGCGATTTTAGAAGCAATGGAATGGTTAGATTTAGCTTGGGAGCACGGTCCATACTATCAAACTAAGCGCTTTGATCGTTATAACCAAGTTATCGATCAAATGATTGAACAGGGCTTGGCATACCGTTGTTACTGTACCAAAGAACGTTTGGAAACATTACGTCATACACAAGAACAAAATAAAGAAAAACCGCGTTATGACCGCCATTGTTTGCATGAACACGCCGAACATTCTGCCGATGAACCGCACGTGGTGCGTTTTAAGAACCCAACAGAGGGGGCTGTGGTATTTGATGATGCGGTACGTGGACGCATTGAAATCAGCAACAGCGAATTGGATGACTTGATTATTCGTCGTACCGACGGTTCACCGACCTATAACTTCTGCGTGGTGGTAGATGACTGGGATATGGGCATCACCCACGTTGTGCGCGGTGAAGACCATATTAATAACACCCCGCGTCAAATTAACATTTTAAAAGCTCTTAGTGCGCCGATTCCGGTGTATGCGCACGTTTCCATGATTAACGGGGACGATGGTCAAAAACTTTCCAAACGTCACGGCGCCGTCAGCGTGATGCAATATCGAGATGAAGGTTATTTGCCGGAAGCGCTGATTAACTATTTGGTGCGTTTGGGCTGGGGACACGGCGATCAGGAAATTTTCACCCGCCAAGAAATGATTGATTTATTTGATTTACATTCTGTAAGTAAATCTGCTAGTGCCTTTAATACCGAAAAATTATTGTGGTTGAATCATCACTATATTCGTGAATTGCCGACAGACTACGTCGCGAAACATTTAGCATGGCAATATCAGGATTTAGGTATTGAGACTTCCAACGGACCGGCATTAACGGAAATCATCACTATGCTTGCGGATCGTTGTAAAACCTTACGTGAAATGGCGATTGCCAGCCGTTATTTCTTTGAAGAGTTTGACGCTTTCGATGAAGCCGCGGTGAAAAAACACTTCAAAGCAGGCGCGGTAGAAGCCCTTGAAAAAGTAAAAGAAAAACTGACCGCACTTTCCACTTGGGATTTGCATTCTACGCACGAAGCCATTGAACAAACCGCTGCCGAATTAGAGGTTGGTATGGGTAAAGTGGGAATGCCTCTGCGCGTCGCTGTGACCGGTGCAGGACAATCGCCGTCTATGGATGTGACCTTAGTCGGAATCGGACGTGAGCGCGTATTAAGCCGAATTCAACGTGCTATTGATTTTATTCACGGGCAAAATGCTTAAGATTTAATCTGATGGCAATGAATTAAAAATTTAATATTGACAGACTAAGTGGCGGAATTTATCATAGCCGCCACTTATGGGGATATAGCTCAGTTGGGAGAGCGCTTGAATGGCATTCAAGAGGTCGTCGGTTCGATCCCGATTATCTCCACCAAATTACTAAAGCAAGGTTAATGACCTTGCTTTTTTTGTCTGTGGAATAGCGGCTTGTGCTATTAAGGCAATCTCAACCCACCACTCTCCCCAAAGAAACATACGATAGACAAAGAAAGCGCGGTGATTTTTGGACGTATTTTTTAAGACAACGTATTATTAACAGTCAAGAGCGTTATTCATTTCGTGCAACAAGTTGCACGCTACAGGAGCGTGATTCCATATTGTCGCGTTCATCTTGATGCACGACCAAATCATACACGAAACGTTATTTAACCCTTTCAGGTATTCACAATTTCGTGCGTAGCGTGCAACTTGTTGCACGAATAATTAACCCCGATGTGTAATTTATTGATTGCCTTGTAACGTACATCTTAATGCACGACCGAATCACGCATGGAACGTTATTTAATTCTTTCGGGTATTTACGATTTCGTGTAACAGGTTGCATGCGATGAGGTAAATTAATTTACGTGGGATCAAAATAGGCACCTTCAAGGTGCCTATTTGTTTTTAAAGTGCGGTAAGAAAACGTAATGTTTTCAGTTAACCGATTTATTTTTTGTCTTTTGACGCTTCCGGTTTGGCCTCTGCGCCTTGTAACCAGCCCGGTGCCACTTTGCTCATATCCGGTAAGTTATGCGCGATACCTTTATGGCAATCAATACAGGTTTTGCCATTTTCTTGAGCAAATTTATGCATTTTTTGTGCCACGGTTTTTTGTTGGGAGAAGTCCATACGATCCATTTTGTGGCAGTTGCGACATTCTTGTGAATCGTTGCCTTTCATCCGTGCCCATTCATTTTCTGCCATGTGCGGACGACGGGCATTAAATTTCTCAAGGGTATCGGTTAAGCCCATGTAATGGGCATACACTTCTTTTGCTGCCACCACTTTTCGCCACATTTTCGGGCCAAATTCATGCGGAACGTGGCAGTCCGGACAGCTTGCGCCCACACCGGTACGGGTTTGATAGTGTACACTGTGCAAATATTCCGGATAGGCATCATTGGTGTGGCAACTTGCGCAGAATTCTTCCGTGTTTGTTTGTGCTAAACCATAGTTGAATCCTACCCAAGATAGAATACCGCCGATAAATGACAATACAATGATAGTTCCTACTGCGATACGGCTAGGCGATCTAAACCAATGCCAGAATCTCTTGAGGATGTTGCTTTTTTTGTCTGACATAGTCACCTCTTATTGTCCGTAACCTTTCATTGGTTTGAATTCGTTTGGCACGATTGGCTCAACATCCGATTGAGATACGTGACATTGCAAACAGAAATAACGGCGTGGAGATGCGCTAGAGCCGATATTACCATCGCGATCAGCAAAGTGTGTCGGGCTGATGCGTGTTGCACCGGTAACGCGAGACGCTTCAACGCTGTGGCAGTTTAAGCATTGGTTAACATTTTTTGTGATTTGGTAGTTTTTTACACTATGCGGTACCATTGGTGGTTGGTTGACATAGTTTAATGCCGGCAATTCGCTTTGTTTTGGTGCATCGTGGAATGCCGGTTTGACACTCTCCGGTGAATTATTGAAAAAGTCGCCGGCACCTGTGTTGGCTTGGTCTGCCATGACGGATGTTGCAAACAATGCCGTCAATACAGCACTACCAAAAGTAAAGAGGTTTTTTCTAGTCATTTTTAATCACTCCCCCGAATGATGGAAATTTTTTTATTTTTATTGGTTTAATGTGACGACAGGAATGTCGTTATTAAACCTATGGCTAAAGGTAAATACTTTTTCAGGACAAACGTCAATACAACGTCCGCAACTGATACAATCTTGTGAAAGCACAAGGAGGCTTTCGCTATTTTTTCCGTGTAATGGTGAGCGTAACACTTGCGGTTCCGGGCAAACGTTGTAGCAGTCCATGCAATTATCACATCTTGCGCGGTCAATGACTTTGACCCGAAGCAAGCTTTTTGCACCGATAACGCCATAAGTTGCCCCGATTGGGCAGAGGTGTCCACACCATCCGTGTTCAACAATGAACAAATCAAAGAAGAAGACAACGAGGATTAACCACACTGTTGCGCCAAAGCCATAAATTAAGGCTCTTCCTAAGGCGGCAACGGGGTTGACCCATTCCCATAATAATAAGCCACTGACGGCACTACCGGCTAAAATCATCACTAAGATGGCGTAGCGTAAACTGCGTGGAATTTTTGCCGTTTGGCGAATGCCTAACTTACGGCGAATCCAAGCCGCACAATCGGTGACGACATTTAGCGGACAAACCCAACCACAGAATACTTTGCTGCCCAGTAACGCATAGGTGATAAAAATAATTAATGCACCACTGAGTGTGAGAATTCCCGGTAAGTGACCGCTGGCAAGACTTTCTAAGGTAATTAACGGATCGCTTAATGGAATCACATCAAATAGCAAGCTTCCACTATAATTGCCTTTTAAAATCCAAACGCCGAAGTAAGGTCCACTTAAAAACATCAACAAAATGCTTAATTGGGTTAGACGTCGCCAAAATAAGAAACGATTGGCGTGCCACCACCCTAGCTTTTCTCTGGCTTCTCGTCCGGCAAATTTTGGTGCATTAGCCATTACTTACCTCCTAATACCGGTGCCAAAATAGGTTCCGGGATCTCTTCTACACCTGCTGCAGGAATGGCTCCTGCTGGTGGAGCGACGCCGTCCGGTAATCGGGTCGGCATGGAAATCAAATCATTTGGCGCAAGTGAATGCCCAGCTTTGGATTTTTCTTCCCAACCTAATCGGTAATGTTTGCCTAGCATACCTTTCGCTAAGGACATTGGAAGCACTTTGATCGCGGCTTCTTCCAATACGCAAGCCTCTTCACATTTACCACAACCGGTACAAGCATCTGAATGTACGGTCGGAATAAACATGGCGTGTTTTCCGGTACGCTCATTACGATGACTTTCTAACGTAATGGCTTTGTCGATTAACGGACAAACCCGATAGCAAACATCGCAACGTAACCCTTGCCAATTCAGGCAAGTTTCATGATCCAACAAGACTGCAAGTCCCATACGGGATTGGTTAATATCCTGTGCATCACGATCTAAAGCACCACTCGGACAGGCATGCGCACAAGGAATATCCGGACACATTTCACAAGGCTTATCTCGCGCAATGAAGTACGGCGTACCGGCTTCCATTGGCGAAAGCAAGGAGGCCAAATGCAACATATCATATGGGCAAGCTTGGACACACTGACCGCAACGAATGCAGGCAGCAGCAAACTTTTCATCATCCTCAATGGCAAATGGTGGGCGTAATGCCACCCCCTCACGGGCTAAGCTTTGTTTTTGTTGTAAACCTAATAAGAGTCCAAGACCCACTAGCCCCCCCGCAGTACGGGTTGCATCTTTGAGAAATTTTCGGCGTTCAGGCGTGACAGTCGGTTTTTTCATTGTCTTAATGACCGCACCGAAGTGCGGTCGTTTTTTTCATTGTTTATTAAGCTTTTTCCACTTTCACCGCACATTTTTTGAAGTCGGTTTCTTTGGAAATCGGATCGGTTGCGTCTAAGGTGAGCTTATTGGCTAACTGACCGGCATCAAAGAAAGTGGTGTAAACCAAGCCTTCCGGCACTTTATTACGGCCACGGGTATCTAAATAAGAAATCATTTCACCACGACGTGAAGCGATTTTAATCTTGTCGCCATGACGTAATCCGCGTTTTTGTGCATCGTTCGGGTGCATCCAAACTACGTTATTCGGGAAAGCACGGTGCAATTCCGGTACACGACGGGTCATTGTTCCTGTGTGCCAGTGCTCTAACACACGACCGGTACATAACCATAAATCGTATTCTTCATCCGGTGATTCTGCAGGTGGCTCATAAGGTACCGCAAGAATGATCGCTTTTTTATCCGGATAGCCGTAGAACGCCACACCTTCGCCTTCTTTCACATACGGGTCAAAGCCTTCACGGTAACGCCATAAGGTTTCTTTACCGTCAACAACCGGCCAACGTAAGCCACGTGCCTTGTGGTACATATCAAACGGTGCCAAGTCATGACCATGACCACGACCAAATGACGCGTATTCTTCAAACAAGCCTTTATGTAAATAGAAACCGAAGTGATAAGATTCATCGTTTAATTGACCTTCAGCAAGATCACTTAATGGGAATTTATCCACTTGACCATTGCGGTACAACACTTCATATAAGGTTTTGCCTTTATATTCCGGATTTTTCTCTAAAATTTCTGCCGGCCACATTTCATCAGTGGTGAAATATTTAGAGAACTCCACTAATTGCCATACGTCAGATTTTGCTTCACCTGGTGCTTTCACTTGTTGACGCCAGAATTGAGTACGACGTTCTGCGTTACCGTAAGCCCCTTCTTTTTCTACCCACATAGCAGTTGGAAGCATTAAGTCAGCCGCTAAACAAGAAACGGTTGGGTATGGGTCGGACACCACGATAAAGTTGTCCGGATTACGCCAGCCCGGGAAGGTCTCTTCGTTAATGTTTGGACCACCTTGCATATTGTTGGTACACATTTGCCATAACACACGCATTTTGCCGTCTTTTAATGCACGGCTTTGCGCAACGGCATGGAAACCTAACACATCTGTAATTAATCCTGCAGGCAATTTCCAAATTTTTTCTGCAATTTCACGGTGTTTTGGATTGGTCACGACTAAGTCCGCCGGTAAACGGTGAATAAAGGTACCTACCTCACGCGCCGTACCACAAGCAGACGGTTGACCTGTTAAAGAGAACGGACCGCAACCCGGAATAGAAATTTTACCGGTTAAGAGGTGAATGTTATAGATTAAGTGGTTTGCCCACACACCGCGTGTATGTTGGTTAAAGCCCATGGTCCAATAAGACACCACTTTACGTTTTGGATCCGCATACAATTTTGCAAGCTCTTCCAATACATCTTTTGGCACACCTGACATTTCGTGAGCTTTATCTAAGGTGTATTCAGAAACTAAAGCTTTTAATTCTTCGAAGTTACTGTCATACATCTTACCGCTGTTTGGATTTTTAGCGGCTTTTTGTAATGGGTGATTATCACGTAAACCATAACCGATATCGGTTTCACCACGTTTAAATTTGGTGTGTTTATTAACGAAATCCCAGTTAATGGCATCATTTTGAATTAAGTAATTGATAATGTAGTTTAAAATAACCAAGTCCGTTTGCGGTTTGAAGATTAAACCATAATCGGCTAATTCGAAACTACGGTGTTCATAGGTGGAAAGTACCGCCACTTTCACATCCGGATTGGACAAGCGACGGTCAGTAATACGGGACCATAAGATCGGGTGCATTTCCGCCATGTTGGAACCCCAAAGCACAAAAGCTTCGGCATTTTCGATGTCGTTATAACAACCCATCGGTTCATCCATACCGAAAGTACGCATGAATGCAACCGCCGCAGATGCCATACAGTGACGGGCATTTGGGTCGATGTTGTTAGAGCGGAAACCGGCTTTCCAAAGTTTGGATTTTGCGTAGCCTTCAAAAATGGTGGTTTGACCGGAACTAAACATCCCAACACCATTAGGGCCAAGCTCTTTAATCGCAGCTTTGAATTTTTCTGCCATGGTTTTAAAGGCGACATCCCAGCTAACCGGTGTGAAATCACCGTTTTTATCGTATTTGCCGTCTTTCATACGTAACATTGGCTGGGTTAGACGGTCTTTACCGTACATGATTTTCGGTAAGAAATAGCCTTTGATACAGTTTAAACCACGGTTTACTTCTGCATCCGGGTCACCTTGGGACGCCACAACGCGACCGTCTTTTGTTCCCACTAATACAGCACAACCGGTACCACAGAAACGACATACCGCTTTATCCCATTTGATTTCGGTTTCAGCGGCTTCTACATTTTTCACCGGAATTGCAAGTCCGGCTGCGGTTGCTGCAGCCATAGCAGCATTCGCTTTCATAAAGTCTCTACGACTTAAATTCATAGTGTTTTCCCCCCACTATATGATTTTTGAGTTATTCAGGCTGTTCATCTTGTTGATGATAAATCAGCGAGACGGTAATAACACCGTCAATATCTTTCACAGATTCCATGTTGTTAAGCAAAATATGCTGATCGTGAGACTGCATTACCGCAACAATCTTGCCGATTTTTTCATCAAAAGTTGGCACTTCTGTGTGTGGAATGGCTAAAAGTGCGGTACGAATTGCCGGTATTTTTTTGGGGTTTCCTTGCACCACCAAACCGACAACGTGCCAGTCTTTCGCTTCTTCCATTGATAAGATTTCAGTTTGATTCATTGTTCAGATAATCTATTTTATTGTCATCTTTGACATAAGGTCCGATGAGCCATTTTTGAATGTTGATAATAATTACTTGCCCCACCAGAATCATCACCATAAAGAGGTATTTTCCCTGAATTTTATGATTAACTTGTTCTAGATCAACCCGCGTTCCGATTCTTCGTCACGTTAAGGCAATCCCTTTCTGTTGGAGGCCATGTTCTCATGGAGCGACGCATGATAGAATGCTGCGCTCCAACCATTATACTACGAATTTGCATACAATGATGTCCTTTCAATTTTCTCAATTCGCCGCACAATATCCCTTGCAATATCTTCATGGAAAAAACGGCTGTCGGCTGGCATATCGTCATTTTATTCATCATCCGACAGCACGTGAGTTGGTGATCATGGTCAATGGTCGGGCGGAAAATATGTTGAAATGGACGGAATTGGCTTACGATGTTTATCAACAAGGCTATGATGTACTGATTTTTGATCACCGCGGACAAGGTTATTCCCAGCGTTTACTGAACGATGGCGAAAAAGGCCATTTGGATGAATTTCGTTTTTATGTCGAGGACATGGCAGAAATTATTGAAAATCTGACCGCACTTTATCCCTATCCCAATCAATATATTCTGGCACACTCGCTCGGCGCGTTAGTGGCGACCTATTATTTGGCAAATTTTAATCATCGCATTCAACGTGCGGTGTTCTCTGCGCCGTTTTTTGGCATGCCTTTAAAGCACCCTGTGCGTGATGAAATGCTGTTAAGTCTGATGATGTTATTTGGCCAAGGAAAGCGTTATGTGTTCGGCAAAGGGCCTTATAAACCGGTGGATGTGCAGGAAAATTTGTTAAGCCATGATAGTACGCGAATGCAAAGAATGAATGACATTAATTTGGCAAATCCTTCTATTCGCTTGGGCGGACCGACTTTCCGTTGGGCGTATTTGTGTCTGATCGCCATTAAGCATTTGCCGAAAATATTGCCACGCATCGAAACGCCGGTATTGGTGTTAGAGGCGGAACAAGAACAAATCGTGAATAATAAAACGTTGGAAAAACTCACCGCACTTTTTATGCATGGCAGTTTAAAGAAAATTGCCGGAGCGAAACATGAAATTTTGTTTGAAACCGATGCGATTCGCACGCCAACCTTACAACATATTTATGCGTTTTT
>NZ_CALIWN010000048.1:0-25565 GCF_938046485.1 uncultured Aggregatibacter sp.
GGTAAATAACGTTCTGTGCATGGTTTGGTCGTGCATCAAGATGCACGCTACGCACGAAATCATGAATGTCCGAAAGGGGTAAATAACGTTCTGTGCATGGTTTGGTCGTGCATCAAGATGCACGCTACGCACGAAATCATGAATGTCCGAAAGGGGTAAATAACGTTCTGTGCATGGTTTGGTCGTGCATCAAGATGCACGCTACGCACGAAATCATGAATGTCCGAAAGGGGTAAATAACGTTCTGTGCATGGTTTGGTCGTGCATCAAGATGCACGCTACGCACTAAATTGTGAATTACGCATCGAGATTAATCATTCGTGCAACAAGTTGCACGCTACTAGGGGAAATAATCCTTCTATAATAAAAATCCTAACGCGCGTTTGCCCGTTAGGATTTTTTTAGTGGTGGCGCTCAATCACAATAAAATGAGGTGCCATTTATTTGTTTTTGTTGATTAGTGGTTACATCCACAGCCACAACCATGGCTTTCATGCGCTTCTTCATGGTGCTCATGAGCGTGATCATGATGGTGGTGATGACCGCCACAACCGCAGCCATGGCCTTCTTCATCGCTGTCATGACCGCCGCAGCAACCGCCTTCTTGGTGTAAATGACCGTGTGCGATTTCTTCCAATGTTGCTTCGCGTGTATCGATGACTTCTACCGTGAAATGCAACTCTTGACCGGCTAACATATGGTTACCATCGACGACAACATCATTATCACCCACTTCCGTAATGACCACAGGCAACGGTCCCATATCGGTGTCGGCAATAAAGCGCATGCCTACCGCCAGATCATCTACACCAACGAACACGTCTTTCGGCACGCGTTGTACCATGTTTTCATTGTATTCACCGTAGCCTTCTTCCGGTTTGACACGAACTTCAAATTTGTCACCTACCGATTTGCCTTCCAAGGCATTTTCTAAACCGATCACAAGGTTATTATGACCTTGTAAATATTGTAACGGTTGATTTGCCGGTGCTTCATCCACTAACACACCGTCTTCAGTACGAACTTGATAAGCGATACTTACCACCACATTTTTTGCAACTTTCATTGTTTACCTCATTTGTTGAAAGGAAGATTTCTACGGCAATCTTTACCGTAAAAAACATTGTCATTCTATAAAAAATCGCTTTCGGGAAAAAGAGATTAGTTGAATAACTTAATTTGTGCGCTCACTGTCGCTTTTAATTCCGCCTTACTGTGGCTATCTAAGTTAACTTCATCTGCATTTTCTGAAGCGAATGAACTCGCTTTAGCCAGTGGCATCATGCGACCTTCAAAATAGGGAAGTTCATTTCGGCTATCCAAATTTAAATTGAGAATTTCATAGCCTTTTGCATTGAGTGAAGTTTGGATTAATTGGGCTTTATGTTGGAATTGCGCTAAAGCACTTTTCATCATTTCATCTTCAAATTTAGCCGTAGCTTCTTTGGACAGTTTTTGCACCACATCGGCAATGGCGAAGGTGTCATTGAGGTCAGAAATCACTTGAGACAGCGCTACAAAATCCTTGCTTTCTAAGACTAAATCGGCACGTTCAGCCCAGCCGGCTTGCTTGCCTTTGTCATCGTAACGCACTTGTGTGTTACGGGCATTTTTCTTAATTTCTACCGCACTTTGTTTTTTAATCACATCTAAGGCGGCATTGACTTTTTCATTGATGGTTTGGTTTAAGGCTTTTAAGCTTTTATTTTCTTCTTTGATGAAAAGTGTCACGGCCATCACGTCATAATCCACTTCTTTGGATACTTCTGTGCCAAAAGAAATGACATTTTTGCTCGTTTCATCGACAGATTGGGGTTCTGCGTGAGCGGTTAACGCAAGGCTTAAAGGCAAGAGTAATAAAGTGAACGATTTTAATTTCATGCGACTCTCCTACATAACGTGTGGTGGATATAAAGTGCGGTGGATTTTCCGCGTGTTTTTTTAATGCTTGAGGCGCTCATCTTGCTCGTCTTCTAAGTCATCCAAGTCATCTAATGCATCAAATCTCTCATCAAAAAACTCGCCATCATCGCCGTATTCATCTTCTTCTGCATTCGGATCTTCAAAATAAGTGCCCCAACCGTCATAGTTGCCTTTATATTTTTCTAACAATGGCAATAATTCTTTTTGTTGTGCATCAATGATTTCCGGTTTCAGTTCCACTTCGCTGATGATATCGCAACAGAATACCACTTTGCCGTTTTCTTCTTCAAACTCTTCCGCTTCGGACACTTCATAGCCGGCTTTAAACGCCTCCATGGCAATTTTTTCTAATTTATCGAAGTCATGATGAGAAATATGGTGTTCAATAATATACAGCGCATCCGGATCGCTGCCGTCATTTAATAAATCAGTAATAATGTCTCGGGTTTCGGCTTTTAATTCATCTAAATGACTCATAGGGATTCCTTGTTAAAAATGGGATGGGCGAGTGCAAATATGATACAGGAATAAAAAGAAAAATCTTCTCACAAGGAGAAGATTTTGATGTGATGTTTCTTATTTTTTCAATAAATCGCGAATTTCGGTTAAGAGTTTTTCTTCCGCTGTCGGTTCTTTGACTTTTTCTACCGGTTTTTTCAGTTTATTTAACGCTTTAATCATCATGAAAATTGCAAATGCGATAATGATGAAATCAAAAACGTTTTGAATAAACACACCGTAATTTAATGTCACTGCCGGGGTTTCTCCCACAGCATCGGCGAGCGTGATTTTAAGATCTTTAAAATCCACACCACCGGTTAAAATACCCAATACCGGCATAAAAACATCTGCCACTAATGAGCTGACAATCTTCCCAAATGCGCCACCGATGATCACACCGACAGCCATATCCACAACATTGCCACGCATGGCAAATTCGCGAAACTCTTTAATAAAACTCATAGAAATCTCCTAATAATTATGAGAATACTCGGGTTCATCTTCCCCGCTTGTTTAAAAAATCGCGCACATTATAGGCAGTTTATGCCGGAAGTACAATTTTTTCTTGTTTAAATAAAGAACGCACTCGGTTGGAATAATTTCTCCACATCAGAAATGTATTTTTTCTCACTTAAATACACGATGACATGATCGCCCTCTTGAATCAGCGTTTGGCTGTTGCCGATAATTACATCATTGTCGCGCAAAATAGCACCGATTAAGGTCCCGGTCGGCAGTTTCAGCGACCCTATTTCACGGCCGATGACATTAGAGGTGTTTTCATCGCCATGAACCACAATTTCTAATGCCTCTGCTAAACCATGGCGTAAAGACACGACGTTTGCCACATCTCCTTTGCGGACATGACCTAGCAAGGCTGAAATCGTGGCTTGCTGTGGCGAAATGGCAATATCAATGGTACCGCCTTGAATCAAATTGATATAGGCCATACGCTGAATTAATACCATCGCTTTTTTCGCACCAAGACGTTTGGCAAGCAACGCCGACATAATATTCGCTTCATCGTCACTTGAAAGGGAAAGGAACACGTCAATGTTTTCAATATGTTCTTCAAATAATAGGTTTTGATCGGATGCATCTCCGTGAAACACTAAGGTTTTTGACAATTTTTCTGCCAGCGCAGTTGCCCGTTCGGCATTTCGTTCAATAAGTTTCACCGAGCAATGGGCTTCCAGTTGTTTTGCGACGCCGGCACCGATATTCCCACCACTGACAATCATCACGCGCTTATAGGGTTTTTCGAGGCGTTGCAGTTCACTCATGACCGCTTTAATGTGTACGGTAGCACAAATAAAGGTAACTTCATCACCGGCTTCAATGATTGTTGAGCCCTGTGGGCGAATGACTTTATCTTGGCGCAAAATCGATACGATACGGCAATCAATGTGCGGCAAATGTTCTTTTAGTGTGGAAATGGAATACCCCACCAACGGCCCACCGTAATAGGCTTTCACCACAACCAAACTGATCTTATCTTTTGCAAGATACGCCACCTGTAATGCACCGGGATAGCTGATTAAACGGACAATATCCTGTGTGACCAAATTTTCCGGGGAAATAATGTGATCAATCGGAAAGGCATCAGTAGAAAATAATTTTTCTTTTTCTTTCAAGTACTCACTGTTACGAATACGGGCAATTTTAGTTGGCGTATTAAACAAGGTATAGGCAATTTGGCAGGCAACCATGTTAATTTCGTCAGAACTGGTTACGGCAATTAATAAATCTGCGTCGGGTGCGCCGGCATCACGCAAAATTTTAGGCGAAGAGGCGAGGCCTTGCATGACGCGTAAATCATGTTTGTCCTGTAAATGTTCTAAATTCAACGACTCATCGTCAACCAGCGTGATGTCATTATCTTCACTTACTAAATTCGTTGCCAAGGTCGAACCCACTTGTCCGGCGCCTAAAATAATTATCTTCATTTGATTCTCTCCATGGCTAACGTTAGCCCTGACGTTTTACCAATTTCGCATAATAAAAACCATCGCCACCGTCAATTTGTGGAATAAACTGAAAACCGACCGCACTTTGATTACACGCAAGCACATCAGACGGTAAATCCAACGGGAGCAATTGCGCATCAGGTGTCTTTTGTAAAAAGCGCTCAATTTGCTGCGCATTTTCTTCTGCAAGCACAGAACAGGTTGCATATAACAATACCCCATTCGGTTTCAAATAATGCCACAACGCATCCAAAATCTGCCCTTGCAAAGCGACTAACTGCTCGATATCAGCCTCTTGACGCAACCATTTAATATCAGGATGACGGCGAATTACCCCGGTGGCAGAACAAGGCGCATCTAATAAAATGCGATCAAAACGCACCGCACTTTTGCCCAATTTGTCTAGCCATGCTTGTGGATTCGCCGCATCGCCACACACCACAGTCGCCTGTTGCTGCATGCGTGCTAAATTTTCTGTCACCCGTTGTAAACGGTTTTCTTCCACATCCAACGCCATCACATCAGCCTGTGGCGCCAGTTCTAAAATATGGGTGGTTTTGCCACCCGGTGCCGCACAGGCATCTAAAATTACCTCATGATTTTGTGGCTGTAATAATAACGCCGCCCATTGCGCATGAAGATCTTGGACTGTCACACCACCTTCGGCAAACAACGGTAAATGTTGCACGGCGGTCGGCTGAGTTAACCTCAGCGCCTGCGGATGAGACGTCACCTGCGTTTCCATCTGCTGCGCCGATAATAAAGTGCGGTAAGTTTCCAAGCTGTTTTTTTGCGTATTCACCCGTAACCACATGGGTGGCTTTTGATTATTGGCGTCAATGATCTCACGCCAGTTCGGATAAACCTTTTTCAGTTTATTCACAAACCAATCAGGATGCAGCGTTTGCCAATGTTTATCCACAATCGCAAGAATATCCTCTTGTTCGCGCAAAAATCGACGCAGCACCCCATTCACCAAACCACGAAAACTATCAGATTTTAAGGATTTTGTCGCATTCACCACTTCATCTACTGCGGCATGCGCCGGCACACGCATATAAAGCAGCTGATATAAACCGACCAATAACAAACAATGCACAATGCGGGTTTTGCCTTTAAGTGGTTTATCCACAAGGCGTTTGATAATTTGTTCCAAACGAGGCAAGACGCGACATACACCAAAACAGATTTCTTGCAACAACGGTAAATCTTGCGCTTTCACCGAAGATTGCACTTCTGGTACTAACGTAGACAAGGATTTCCCTTCATCCAATACTTGCAAAATTACTTTCGCCGCCATCGCACGCGTAGAAAGTGCGGTTGTTTTTGGCGGTGTTTTTTTAGACGAGTATTGTTTTTCCATTAGGCAAGTACCTTACTCACTTGGAACCAATCGGCACGTCCGTTTAATAAATCCTGCGCCGACATGGGTTTCTTACCCGCCGGTTGTAATTGCAATAAATTCAGTACGCCATCCGCTGTTGCGATTTGGATACCCTGTTTATCTGCGGCTAAAATCGTCCCCGGTGTTTTATTCACATGGGGCAACACGGTTGCCTGATACACTTTCAGCGTTTGCGGATGATTCTGTCCATCCATTAATTCCAAATAAGCCATTGGCCAAGGATTAAACGCGCGAATGTTGCGTTCCAACTGCGCTGCCGATAGCTGCCAATTTAACTTGGCTTCTTCTTTGGAAAGTTTGTCAGCGTAATTGCTTTGCGTATCATCTTGCTTTTCTGCGGTGAATTTACCGGTTCCTAAATTATCCAATACCTCAATTAATGCCGGTGGTGCAAGTTCCGCCAGTTTGTTGTAAAGACTGGCGGAGGTTTCTGTCGGCAAAATCTCACAAGAGACTTTGTGCAACATATCGCCCGTATCCAAACCGGCATCCATTTGCATAATCGTGACACCGGTCTGCGCATCGCCTGCCCAAATTGATCGTTGAATCGGTGCAGCGCCACGCCAACGGGGCAACAAAGAACCGTGGACATTTAAGCAACCATAAGTCGGCATATCCAAAACGGCTTGAGGCAAAATCAAGCCATAAGCCACCACAACCATCACATCTGCATTTAATGCACGCAATTCAGCTTGGGCTTCCGGCTTCCGCAAGGATTTCGGTTGATAGACAGGAATCTGATGTTGTTCAGCTAACTGTTTCACAGGGCTGGCTTGCAATTTTTTACCCCGTCCGGCAGGTTTATCCGGCTGGGTGTAAACTGCAATAACGTTATGGGAAGAATTGAGCAAAGCGTGTAAATGCTGTGCAGCAAAGTCCGGCGTGCCGGCAAAGAGAATATTGAGTGGTTTCATCATGTTCTACGTTATGGTCAGTGTGATTTTACAGTTTGCGGTACGAATGCCTCATGTGGTACGGAGCTCGTCCTGCAACACGGAGCACGCGACGGTGCGTCTTTCTTGAATGTCAATTATTATGCAACAAGGGCAGGCATAAAAAAAGTGCGGTTAATTTTAACCGCACTTTGATGTGGCTGCGTAAATAGCGGAACTTACGCTTCGCCTAATAATTTCAAGTCGCGATTTCTCACTTGTGTTTTCAGAATCTCTAAGAATTCTTCCACCGTGAATGTGCCGAGATCTTGACCTTTACGGGTACGCACTGCCACTTTGCCGGCTTCGATTTCCTTATCACCACAAACCAGCATATAAGGCACGCGGCGTAAAGTGTGTTCGCGGATTTTGAAACCGACTTTTT
Source organism: uncultured Aggregatibacter sp. (assembly GCF_938046485.1). Taxonomy (NCBI): domain Bacteria; kingdom Pseudomonadati; phylum Pseudomonadota; class Gammaproteobacteria; order Pasteurellales; family Pasteurellaceae; genus Aggregatibacter; species uncultured Aggregatibacter sp. Next base: position 7,114 of record NZ_CALIWN010000048.1, read on the forward strand.
CATTACGTAAATCGGTTTTCACGCGTAAACCTGCATCAGATAGCTTTTTCGCCACTTCTTGCACGTACTCGGATTGAGAATCAGTGATGTTCATCACAACCGCTTGCGTTGGCGCTAACCATGCCGGGAAGAAACCAGCATATTCTTCGGTGATGATACCGATGAAACGTTCAATCGAACCTAAAATCGCACGGTGAATCATTACCGGCGTACGGCGATCATTATCTTCCGCCACATAAGACGCATTTAAACGGCCCGGTAGTGCGAAGTCTAATTGGATAGTCCCGCACTGCCATTCACGGTCTAAGCAGTCGCGTAAAGCAAACTCAATTTTCGGACCGTAGAACGCGCCTTCGCCCTCTTGAATTTCATATTCAAGACCATTGTGTTTTAACGCGTTAGCTAAACCTTGCTCTGCGCGATCCCACATTTCATCCGCACCGATACGTTTTTCCGGACGGGTTGAAAGTTTAACGAAGATATTGGTAAAGCCAAAGGTGCTATAAATATCGTAAACCATGCGAATACAGCTGGTTACTTCGCTTTCAATTTGGTCTTCAGTACAGAAAATATGGGCATCGTCTTGGGTGAAACCGCGGACACGCATTAAACCGTGTAAAGAACCGGAAGGCTCATTACGGTGGCAAGAACCGAATTCCGCCATACGAATCGGTAAATCACGATAAGATTTTAACCCTTGGTTAAAGATTTGAACGTGTCCCGGGCAGTTCATCGGTTTGATGGCATATTCACGGTTTTCCGATTGGGTGGTAAACATCAAATCGCCGTAGTTTTGCCAGTGACCGGTTTTTTCCCACAACACGCGGTCCATCATAAACGGACCTTTCACTTCTTGATAATCGTATTGTTTTAATTTGGTACGTACGAAAGTTTCCAATTCGCGGAAAATCGTCCAACCATCGTTGTGCCAGAACACCATACCCGGCGCTTCTTCTTGCATATGATATAAATCCAATGCCTTACCGATTTTACGGTGGTCACGTTTTGCGGCTTCTTCCAAGCGTTGCAAATAGGCATCGAGTTGTTTTTTATCTGCCCACGCCGTGCCGTAAATCCGTTGCAACATTTTATTTTTGCTGTCACCGCGCCAGTAGGCTCCGGCAATTTTTTGTAATTTGAAATGATGGCAGAAACGCATATTCGGCACATGCGGGCCACGACACATATCAATATATTCTTGGTGGTGGTAAAGCGCTGGCGTTGCAGTACGTTCGATGTTTTCATCTAAGATCGCCATTTTGTATGGCTCGTCACGTTTTTCAAACGTATCTCTTGCTTCTTGCCAACTGACCGGCGTTTTAATCACATCGTAATTGGTTTTCGCCAATTCCAACATGCGTTTTTCAAGGGCATCAATATCTTCTTGGGTTAAAGAGCGGTCTAAATCCACGTCATAATAGAAACCGTTGTCGATCGTCGGACCGATGGCCATTTTGACATCTGGGAATAATTGTTTAATCGCATGACCGAGTAAGTGCGCCGTGGAGTGACGAATAATTTCCAAACCGTCTTCGTCTTTGGCAGTAATAATTTCTAATGTGCTATCTTCGGTAATCAGATCGCAGGCGTCTTTACGTTCGCCGTTGACACGACCGGCAATGGTTGCTTTGGCAAGACCTGCACCAATACTTTGTGCAACTTCTAATACGGTAACAGGTTTATCGAATTGACGTTGTGAACCGTCAGGTAAAGTAATAACTGGCATAATGCATCCTTATACAGTGGTCACCCATACGCAAGGTGGCTTGTTTTCTTTCATTAAAAACGTTTTAAAAAAGCACCGCACTTTTATCGTCCTTACCACGGACAAGCCAAGTGCGGCGCGCAATTTTAGCATATTTTAGAATGACAACCAAATGCTCAAATTTTGACTTATATCACAGTAATTTTCCCTTAATCTTTTACACTGTCCTTATGATTCACCAGCAAAAGGAACAGCGTATGTGGAAGTCGATTTCTCAAGTGTTAGCTGATCAATTCGGGGCGTATTATTCCATCAAAAATAAAACCAAAATTCATACCGGCGAAATGCATGAATCTTGGATCATTGATGATGGCATTCAACCTGTTTTTGTGAAAATGAATGAAAAGTCCTACCGTTCCATGTTCCGTGCTGAAGCGGATCAGTTAATCATGTTGGCAAAAACCAATACCGTTCGTGTACCGGAAGTCTATGGCGTCGGTTGTTCTCAAAATCACAGTTTTCTGTTGTTGGAAGGATTAGCAATGCAACCGAATACGCCGAAAAATATGGCGGAATTTGGTGAACAACTGGCTCGTCTACACCAATATCAAGGTTCGGAAAATTACGGCTTATCTTTTGATACCTGGCTTGGGCCGCAATATCAACCGAATGAATGGGGCTCCCGTTGGGCAAAATTCTTCAGTGAACAACGCATTGGTTGGCAATTACAGCTCTGTGCGGAAAAGAATCTGCATTTCGGTGACCAAGAAGAAATCATAAAAGCTGTAGCAACCTTGTTAGCCAAACATCAGCCGAAACCATCGCTTTTACACGGCAATTTGTGGATTGAAAACTGCGCTAATATTGATGGACACACGGTGACTTATGATCCGGCTTGTTATTGGGGCGATCGGGAATGTGATTTGGCTTTTACCGAATTATTCGAGCCTTTCCCACAGGAATTCTATGAAAATTACCACCGCACTTTCCCGTTAGAGGAAGGGTATCAAGCGCGGAAAATCATTTATCAGCTTTATCATTTACTTAACTTCAGTAGCCGTTTTCATGGCAACTATGTGACACTTGCCAATAAGCTTGTGCATGATGTGTTACAACGCTGTGAGGTGCTTGAAAGAAAAATTTGAAGAATTAAGAGGAAAGGTAACATTAAGAAAAATGAAAAAGAAAGGGCAGATTAAATTGCCCTTTCTATGGAATAGCTTGATGTCAATATGACAATGCGTACTTAGTACAACAATGCCGGACCTTTACGGTCGCTTTGAACACCTCTTAATGTTGGCATCGCACCTGATGCTGTATTAAAAGAGGTAATTTCAACGCGACGGTTAGGGTGTAAACAACGAATTAATTCTTGACCTTTTTCACTGTTACACGCTTTCACTTGGTGCGCTTTACCGTAACCGATAGCCGTAATTGGAAGCGCGATACCACGTTCGATTAAACGTGATTTAACACGTTCTGCACGACGTTGGGAAAGATCCAAGTTATAAGATTCAGAGCCTAAACGGTCAGTATAACCAGCGACTCTTACTTCTTTCGCCGGAGATGATCTTAATTGCATTGCCACGTTATCTACTACGGATTTGCCTTGTTCGGTTAAGGTATCTTTGTCGAAGTCAAACAAGAAATCAGCCGTTAAAGAAAATGTGGAGTTGCCGTTACAGCCGTTTGGATGCCAGAAGAAGCTTTGGGCATCCATGTTTTTGTCAAATAAGATCTTGTATTGGCAGATTTTATGCTCACCGTTTTCACGATAGTGAAATACATAATCCCATTCACGAACAGCAAATAAGCCTTCGCTAAAATGAGGTACGCCGATGAGGTTATAAATTTGGTCTTTGTTCATACCTCTTTCGATCATACGAACATTGTCCCAATTCGGCCATGAACCGAGTTGTGTGCCATCGTGGTTAAACTTAGATTTTTCAATCTTCGGCCACACTAACTCTGTTCCCTCAACAGGTGTCCCTTCTTTGGATACTTTGCTGAGGTTACCGCAACCAACCAACGTCGTGACTGCGATAGCTGAAAGTAAAAAATGTGATAATTTCATTTAATTTACCTTATAGGTTAGTGAAATGATTTATGTGTAAGTTTTGGTTAAAAGCGACTCATATTAGCAAACTTTCCTTACCCATGTAAAACAAAAAACGGAAAAATCACAGGGATTTACATAAAATTGACACCCTAAAAATAACAAATATAACAAAGTCAATAAGTTATTCTTGTTGTCAAGGATCCATGACAACGATCCTTATTTTACATAAGTGTACTTCCATTCTTTTTTAGTAAATTTAATAATAGGTTATCGGCACTTTCTTCCGCTTGTTTACCGATCCTTTGTAATAACGGCTTTTTCACTGTATAGCGAAGACCCAAAACACGTTTTTCTTTCATTGCCTGTAATAGCACATCATCGCTTGTGAGGATTTCATCCACTAAATTTAACTGTAATGCCTGCTGCCCAAACCAATGTTCTCCGGTTGCCACACGATCCACGTCTAAGTGCGGTCGATGTTGCGCGACAAATTGTTTGAAAAGTTGATGGGTTTCGTCTAATTCTTGTTGGAATTTTTGTTTTCCCTTTTCCGTATTTTCTCCCAATATCGTCACCGTGCGTTTATATTCACCCGCCGTCATGACATCTACATCCACATCATGTTTTTTCAGTAACCGATGAACGTTAGGTACTTGTGCCACCACGCCGATTGAACCGATAATCGCAAAGGGGGCAGAAACAATTTTATCGGCAACACAGGCCATCATATAACCGCCACTCGCCGCCACTTTATCCACGGCAACCGTAAGTTTAATCCCATGTTGTTTTAAACGCGCTAACTGTGAGGCGGCTAAACCATAACCATGCACCATGCCGCCCGGGCTTTCCAAACATAACAAGACCTCATCGTCAGACTTCGCAGTTTGAATAATGGCGCTGATTTCCTCTCTTAACGCCATGGTTTCGCTGGCGGCAATATCCCCTTTAAAATGCAACACATAAAGTGTCGGCTTTTGTTCTTCCTCTGTTGCTTCGCCTTTTTTGCGCTGTGCTTTCAGGGCTTTTGCTTTCATTTTTTCTGCTTTTTTCTCGGCTTTTTCCACCGCTTTTAATTCCTCTTCCGAGAGATGAAATTCGCGCAATGCTTTACCGGTTTCTTTAAAGGTTTGGGATAAATCCGTGATTACCAACTCCCCTTGTTGCGTGTGTTTTTTCTGTTTAATTGAGATGACCGTTGTCACCACGGCGGCAATGATCAAAAGCAACGTAATCACTTCTAAAATAAATACTCCATAGCCAATAAAAATCTCTGACCACATCTTTTTTTCCTTATATTAACGAGATGAAATTCATATCAAATTATAACCGCATTTTTTCGCCGCCGAAGTCGTGCAAGAGGTTTTCAGTGAGCTGACTTAATAAGCCGGTCATCAGCACGAAATCGGCATCGAAACGCTGCGCGTAATCTTCTTTTAAAATATCGTCATTTTTTTCCCGAACGGCATCGGCAAATTTGAGACGCTTCAAGCTACAGTCTTCGTTTAACACGAAACTGAGGCGATCTTCCCATTCCAACGCCAGCTTCGTGACATATCGGGAATGGACGAGACTAAGGATGTCTTCGCTATCCAGCGCGTGTTGTTTACAACGAATCACCCCATTGTTGACATCGCGCAACTCCGCTTCTTCCAACGGAACCAGCCATTCCGGCACCTGCGTCTGCGCGATCCATTCTTGCATCACCAGCCCGGGTTCATTAGCAAAGGTTAACGGTACGACCGGCAGCGATCCCAAGGATTTGCGTAACAGCGCCAACGTTTCTTCTGCACGTTTGGCGGAGGCCGCATCAACATAAATAAGTCGGTTTTCCGTATCAATCCACAAGGCAGTTTGTTGATATTTACTAAAAGCGCGCGGCAATAAGGTAGCAATCACGTCGTCTTTTAAAGTTTGTTTTTCCACTTTCTTTAACTTGCGGTTTTCCGCCTGTTCGATTTTTTCTACGCGTGCATCCAATTCACGCTTAATGACGTGTGCCGGCAACATTTTTTCTTCTTTTTGAGCAAGCAATAAAATCTGTTTGCCCACGGCAAAATACAGGGATTCGCTGCCTTTCAACGGCGTTGACCAACCAAACTTAAGGATGTCCGATTGTGCGCAAGGCTGATAGCGGTGTTGTTCAAGCTGTGGCGCAAGGGTGTCGATCGACCAATCTAACGGCTTGGTGATGCGATAAATCAGGGCATTTTTAAACCACATGACAATTGTCCTATTACTGATGACATTGAGGGAGAGGCATAACATGAAAAAAGTGCGGTTAAAAATCACCGCACTTTGGGAACGTTACAATGGTTTTTGCTTTTCTCGCTGCTTTTTCAATTTAACGAGCTTTTCTTTAATTCGTTGGCGTTTGAGCGGAGAAAGATAATCCACAAACAAAATGCCGTTGAGATGATCGATTTCATGTTGAATACAAATCGCCAATAAGCCGTCTGCTTCCAGCGTAAATTCATGACCATTGCGATCAAGCGCTTTAACGGTGACTTTTTCCTTACGAGGAATCAACGCACGAAAGCCCGGAATCGACAAACAACCTTCTTCAATGCCGGTTTCCCCTTCGGACGCCAAAATTTCCGGGTTAATTAACACCAACTGATTTTGTTTATCGCCCTCAATATCAATGGTGATAATGCGCTGCAAAATATCCACTTGCGGTGCGGCCAAGCCAATGCCTTCTTCCTGATACATGGTGTCGAACATATCATCAATAATTTTGCGTGTTTCATCGCTCACGTTCACAACCGGATCGCAAACCACTTTCAGGTGATCTTCGGGGTAAATTAATACATTAAGTGCAGTCATAATTTCTCTTGTTAAAATGAAATAAACGCCTCATTGTAGCCTTTTTTCATGGAAATTCATACGCATGAAAAAAGAGCCAAGGAATTCGCTTGGCTCATGCTATGGGCTTGATCATGGGATCTTAATAATAAGAATGCTCGCCGCGTTGGTGTTCCGTCACATCTTTCGCGCCTTTTAATTCATCTGGGAAGAGGCTAACCAATTGTTTTTCTACGCCATCTTTCAAGGTGACATCCACCATGGAGCAACCGTTACAACCGCCGCCGAATTGCAGAATCGCATAACCGTCATCGGTGATTTCTAATAAGGTGATTTTGCCACCGTGACTTGCTAATTGCGGGTTGATTTGAGTTTGAATGACGTATTCCACACGTTCGATTAACGGCGCGTCGTCTGCCACTTTGCGCATTTTAGCATTTGGCGCTTTTAAGGTGAGTTGTGCGCCTAATTCTTCCGTGACATAGTCGATTTCTGCGTCTTCCAAAAACGGCAGACTTATGTCATCCACAAAGGCAGAAAAGGTGTCGTATTTCATTTCGGTATCGCTTGCTTCCACCGAATTGGGTGGGCAGTAAGACACACCACATTCGGCACTTGGCGTACCCGGATTGACAACGAAAATACGAATGTTAGTGCCTTCTTCTTGCTGATCTAATAAACGGCGGAAATGGGCTTGTGCTTCCGCTGAAATAGTAATTTGTTGCATAACGCTCCCACAATAAAACCTAATTAAATTTGTCGGATATGATACGCTTCATGCGGTTTTTTTTCCACCTTTTGGTGTAATAAAAATGCCTTATCATGCGTTTTATGTTCGCGCCAATCCCCATACTTGAATATGTGCCACATTGGCTTTGCGTAATAACTTGGCAATTTCGTTTAATGTTGAACCGGTGGTGATCACATCGTCTATTAAGGCAACATGACGATAAGGAAAATCTCTGGCCTTAGCGGAAAGTTGAAAGGCATTTTTCAAGTTTTTTCGCCGATCTTTGGCGCTCAAGCCCCGTTGGGTCGGTGTGCGTTTGGTACGGATGATTAAGTCGTTTTTGACGGGAATGTTGATCCATTTGCTCAATTGACGCGCCAATAAATCCGCTTGGTTATATCCCCGTTGCCATTGCCGAACATGATGTAACGGCACGGGCAGGATCACCTCAGGCAAAGGCAATTGATGATTTCGTCGCGCTTCGCGGATGGCCAAATACAGCAGGCGCGCTAACGTGCGGTCGAGTTGAAATTGTTTTTGAAATTTAAACCGGTGAATCAGCGTGGAAAGCGGTTCGTTATAACGCCCGATAATCACCATACGATCCCACGCGGGTTCCTGCTGTAAACAGTTACCGCAGTGCAAGGCGTTTTCTGCTAGTTCCGCACCGCAGCAACCGCAATAAGGAAAACGCCGAATCGTTCGATTACAACGGCTACATAAACCATGTTTGGCTAGTTTAAGGGGCGCATGGCAATGCACGCAGCTGGATCGAAAAACGTTCATAAAAACGACCGCACTTAATGAAGAGAAAAGAGGTATATCCTAAAGTGCGGTGCTTTTTTGGGGTGTTTTTTTGCCCAACTTTAGGATCCGCCTCACAAAAATGCTAAAATCAGGCGATATTTCCGCCAAATGTTGAATTTAAAGAGAAGAGAAAAAGCATGACAATCCCGAATTATCGCGACCAAATTAAAGTGGTCTTTTTTGATATCGATGACACGTTGTTTATGAAACAACGTGATTTTCTGCCGGCAACGGTGCCGGTGTTTATGCGTAAATTGAAAGAAAACGGCATTATTCCTGCCATTGCCACAGGGCGTACTCGCTGTGCTTTCCCACATAAATTAAATCAGGTGATTGAGCAAGAAGGCATTGATTTATTTGTGACCATGAACGGGCAAATGGCGAGTTATCGCGGGCAAGTCATTGAGAAACATGTGATTCCAACGGAAAAAATTCGCCGTTTGGTGCATTTTTTTGAACAGCATAATATGTCTTATGCGTTTGTCGCGGATCATACGGTGGCGGTTTCGGAGCGGAATTCAGTGGTGCAGTTAGCGATGGATCCGATATTGAAAGATTACATCGTGGATAAAACCTTTTTTGAAACAAATGATGTTGGACAAGTGTTGCCGTTTTATCGCGCGGAACAGGATGAGTTGGTGCAAAATTCAGGCGTATTAGATGGCTTACGTGTGGTACGTTGGCATGAGGATTCCGTGGATTTATTTGATGCGGAAGGCTCAAAAGCCCGTGGTATTCAAGCGGTGGTGAAACATTTGGGACTGCAAATGGACAATGTGATGGCGTTCGGTGATCAATTAAACGATTTGGAAATGTTAAGCACTGTCGGGGTGGGTGTCGCCATGGGCAACGGCCATGAAAAACTCAAAGCGATTGCCGATCATGTGGCAGAACCGCTTGATCAAGACGGCATTTATCGCTTTTTAATGAAGGCGGGTTTGATTGATTAATCACACCTTTGGGCAATACGCTTTCTGCCTTTTGCACGAATGAAAATATTAACTAAAAACAAACCGCACTTTATCTCGTAAAATAAAGTGCGGTGTTTTATTTTTATGTTTTTACAACAACATTTCTGTCTCGTAGAGCTAATGCTTATTCTTTGAACGAATCTTTCAAACGCTCATCGGCACGGCGCGCTTCGCTTTTGTGTTGTAATTTGTTGAGTTGACGTTCCAATTTTTCTTCAACATCATTAATTGCTTTATACATATCTTCTGCTTCTGCCGTGGCTAAAAGATTGCCGTTCGGGGTGCCGATAGAGGCTTCCACAGAAAAACCTTTCGGGGTTTTATTCAAAATAAAATGAGGATTAATCAACTGAGTTTGCCATTTGTCCAACTTGGCAAGACGCTCTTCAACATGCGCACGGATTGCAGGGGTGATGTCCATTTGTTTGCTGGTGATATTCACTGTCATAGCATTTACCTCTTGTGTAATGAGTCGAACGACTCGGTTTGAATCCTTATCTCTAACATAGTGACCTTGCTTGTGATTTTCAAGCGGAAATGTTTAAAAATATGATCTATGTCTAAAAAGAAGACCGCCCATTGTGGCGGCCTTGTTTTTTATTGTGAAAGTGCGGTCGTTTTTGAACGCGTTTTTAATCGCGGAAATTATTGAATTGAAATGGTTGTCCCAGTTCGGCGGTTTTGACAAGTTGAATCACGGCTTGTAAATCATCGCGGGATTTGCCGGTAACGCGGACTTGCTCGCCTTGGATTTGGCTTTGGACTTTGATTTTGGAATCTTTGATAAGCTTGGTGATCTTTTTCGCCATGTCGGTTTCAATGCCTTGTTTCAGCTTGATTTCTTTGCTGTAGGTTTTGCCGCTGTGTTCATAGTCGGCAGGAATATCCAAGGAAGTGGATTCGATGTTACGTTTAATGCACGCGTTACGTAAGATGTCGATGAGTTGCTCCACTTGGAAATCCGATTCGCTGCTCACTTTAATGCTTTCGTTTTTTTCGTTAAATTCAATCGCAGCTTGTACGTTGCGGAAATCCCAACGGTTAGTCAGTTCGCGGTTGGCGTTTTCCACGGCGTTGCGGATTTCGTGTCCGCTGATTTCGGAAACAATGTCGAATGATGGCATGGTTTTCTCCTTATTTCATTTTGTCGTTTGCACTTAAAATACATAAAAGTGCGGTTAAATCGGCGAAATTGACGATAACTTGCGCCAATTGTTGTACTTTGGGTTTGGCGTGATAAGCCACGCCGACATCGGCAACTTGCATCATAGCGAGATCGTTGGCGCCGTCGCCGATGGCAACGGTGTTTTCTTTGGCAATGTGAAATTGTTGTGCCAGCTGTTGTAAGGTTTGCGCTTTGTATTGCGCATCCACAATGGCGCCTTGTACGTTGCCGGTGAGTTTGCCGTCAATAATTTCAAATTGGTTGGCAGCAATAAAATCTAAGCCGAGTTTTTGTTGTAATACTTCGGCAAAATAGGTAAACCCACCGGACGCAATGGCTACTTTCCAGCTGTGATTTTTGAGTTCTTTGACCGTTTCCACCAATCCCGGCATCAGCGGTAAATGCTGTTTGACCTCTTGTAAAATGCTTTCCGGTGCATCTTTTAAGGTCGCTACCCGTTGGCGCAGGCTTTGGCTAAAATCGAGTTCACCACGCATAGCACGTTCCGTAATGGCGGAAACCATATCGCCGGTGCCGGCAAGTTTGGCGATTTCATCGATACATTCAATTTGAATGGCGGTGGAATCCATGTCCATCACCAATAATCCCGCTTGCTTCAAACTGGCGTGAAAGTTGAGCGGTGCGATATCCAGTGCTAATTCATGGGCAATGCCAATCCATTCCGCTTTCCAGTTGCCTTTGAGCAACACCACGGTGTTATGCAATACATTCCACGCAGCAAAACACAAAAAATTTTCACCGCACTTTTGTTGAAAAGCCTGTAGCGTTGTGAAGTTTAGCTTATCGGAATAAAGCACAAACGCCTGTGTGGCTTCACAAGGTTGATCGGCAATTAATGAGGCGGGCAATGAGGGAAAATGACGAAGAATATCGGTCAGATTTTGTGTTTGCATAAAAATCCTGTAAATTGTAGCGATTCTCAAAAAAGCGATTTATTCTAGCTTACTTATCCATCTTTGGGGAAAATAACTTGCATTTAGTAAAAGAAAAAATGATGAAATGGGTGATGTTATTCGGCATTATGTTGCTATGTGCCGGCATCATGACGATCATTTTATTTGGTATAAAACAGTTTAAAATCGGCTCACAGCTTTCCAGTGTCAACCAAGTGGCGAACGTGTCCCATTTACTGGCGCGGCAACAAGCCAGTTTGTTCTCAATGTTGTTAGTTAATAATGCCAAAACTGAGCAACTGGTGGAAAATTTAGATAACTTCGTCAAAGAGGAATTTGTGTTGGACGCTGCTGTTTATGCCCGTAATGGTGAATTATTGGCGCAAAGCACCAACTCACCGAATCTCCGCAGTTTATTGGGATTGGATAAACCGGAAGAAAAAGACACGGATTCACAACAAATTGTCGAACCGATTTATTCTTCAAACGGCGTAGAAGGTTTTCTGCGTGTAACTTTTGATGCCAAATATGCCCAATCGACAAAAAGCAAAATTAATCAGATGTTTCATCGGCTTTATGGCGAAATCATTATTGTGTTTTTAGTGGGCGTCTTATTTGCCGGCAGCCTGCATTATTTCTTCAGCCAGTATCACCGTAGCCGAGTTCATGTTGCAGAAAAAGCCCCAATGCCAAGCAAAAAAGCTACACAATCCATGAGCAAGCTATTTCATCAGCGCAGAAGACGAGTGCGGTAGAAAATCGGGGGAAATCTCCTCAATTTTCTACCGCACTTTTGTCGAGGGCTAAACAGCGGTTAATTCGGTCATTGCCCAGCGTGGACGCACTTCGATGGCAAGATCTTGCTGCTGTCCTTGTTTTAAACGTAGAAAACCGGCATAGGCAATCATGGCGCCGTTATCGGTACAAAATTGCGGTTGCGGGTAAAACACTTCCCCCCCTAATTGTTGCATCATCTCCGCCAAGGTTTGGCGCAACTGTTTATTGGCGCTTACGCCACCGGCAATCACTAAACGCTTCAAGCCTGTTTGCTTTAACGCACGCTTGCATTTGATGGCGAGCGTGTCCACAACAGCCTCTTGGAACGCATAGGCAATATCTGCTTTGCTTTGCTCGGTTAATTCCCCTTCGTCTTTCATGACTTGATGAAGCGTATTGGCGGCAAAGGTTTTTAAGCCGGAAAAGCTGAAATCCAAACCGGGACGATCGGTCATTGGGCGAGGGAATGCAAAACGATTCGGCGTACCCTTTAACGCTAAACGTGCCAGTGCCGCACCGCCGGGATAATCCAAACCGAGTAATTTTGCCGTTTTGTCAAATGCTTCCCCGGCGGCATCATCAATAGATTCGCCTAATAATTCGTAGCGTCCAACACCATCCACACGCACTAATTGGGTATGTCCGCCGGACACCAACAACGCTACAAAAGGAAAGTGCGGTGGATTTTCTTCCAGCATCGGCGCCAGTAAATGCCCTTCCATGTGATGTACCCCAATGGCAGGGACATTCCACGCATAGGCTAAAGAACGCGCCACGGTAGAGCCCACTAACAATGCGCCGACTAAACCGGGGCCACTGGTATAAGCGATGCCGTCAATGTCTTTGGCGGTGAGATGGGCTTCTTGAAGTGCGGCTTGTAATAAGGGGGCGAGTTTGCGGATATGATCGCGCGAGGCGAGTTCCGGTACTACGCCGCCGTAATCGGCGTGTAGCGCAATTTGGGTATGGAGCTGATTGGCGATCAAGCCTTTTTCTCCGTCATAAATGGCAACGCCTGTTTCATCACAGGACGTTTCGATGCCTAAAATTCGCATTTGTATTCTCTGTTTATCTTGGATTTATGCCACAAATTTTACCTTTTTTACTCAGGTTTAACCAGTTTATCAACACGGATTTCAGGAAAAGGCGAATCTTTCCTTTACTTTCATGGTGACTTTGGATTAAAATTGCGACCTTTATTGAATCTGCCGCAACTTGTGGCAACAAATAAAATTTAAATTGCAATTAAATTAATTAAACTCATTGAGGTGATTGGCTTATGCCTGTAATTAAAGTTCGTGAAAATGAATCCTTTGACGTAGCATTACGTCGTTTCAAACGCTCTTGCGAAAAAGCTGGTATCTTAGCAGAAGTTCGTGCTCGTGAATTCTACGAAAAACCAACGACAATTCGTAAACGTGAAAATGCCACCCGCGCAAAACGTCACGCAAAACGCGTTGCTCGTGAAAACGCACGTAATACACGTTTATACTAATAACCGCATTTTAACTCGAGTTATAAAAACCGTGAATCTTCCAAGGCTCACGGTTTTATTTTCTCTTAATCTCATCAGTTAGGCTCATATTTCGTTCACAATAAGAGGCAGAATACTCGATGAAAGGTTCCATTCCCCGCACATTTATAGACGATATTTTAACTAAAGTTAATATCGTTGATCTGATCAATTCCAGAGTCAAACTGAAAAAAGCCGGCCGTGATTATCAAGCCTGCTGCCCCTTTCACCATGAAAAAACACCCTCTTTTACCGTGAGTGATAAAAAGCAGTTTTATCATTGTTTCGGTTGTGGTGCGCATGGCAATGCCATTTCCTTTTTAATGGAGTATGACAAGCTGGAATTTCTGGAAGCGGTGGAAGAACTGGCAGGGTTTCTTGGCTTGGAAATTCCCTACGAAAAACGACCGCACTTTAATGATAACGGCAAGCAGGTTAATTTCCAGACCAAGCGAAATCTGTATGAGTTAATGCAGGAAATTGCCAAGTTTTATCAGCAACAATTGCCGTTAAATATTCCTGCACAAAGTTATCTGCAACAGCGTGGTTTATCAGCGGAAATCATTGACCGTTTTCAAATTGGTTATGTGCCGAATGCCATGGATACCGTTTATCGTCAATTCGGCAAAACCCGTGAAGAGCAACAAAAACTGTTCGATTTAGGCATGCTGTCGCGCAATGATCGTGGCAACGTGTATGACAAATTCCGTAATCGGATTATGTTCCCCATTCGTGATCGTCGTGGGCGTACGGTCGCGTTTGGTGGGCGCGTGTTAACCGATGAAAAACCGAAATATTTAAACTCACCGGAAACCATTACCTACCACAAAGGCAGTGAACTCTACGGTTTATTTGAAGCCTTACAGGCGGAGGATTCGCCCCAAAAACTGCTGGTGGTTGAAGGTTATATGGATGTGGTGGCATTAGCCCAATTCGGCGTCAATTATGCCGTAGCCTCTCTTGGCACATCAACAACCTCGGAACAAATTCAATTACTTTTTCGTTCCACCGAACAAGTGATTTGCTGTTATGACGGCGATCGCGCCGGGCGTGATGCCGCATGGCGCGCCTTAGAAAATGCCTTGCCTTATTTAGAAGACGGACGGCAGCTAAAATTTATCTTTTTACCGGACGATGAAGACCCTGATAGCTTCATTCGTCAATACGGTAAACAAGGTTTCGAGGAATACATTGAGAACGCGCAATCCTTGAGCGAATTCTTGTTTGCGCACTTAATTCCGCAAGTGGATTTTTCTTCAAAAGAGGGCAAAGCGAAACTTGCCGCACTGGCGATTCCGTTAATTAAGCAAATTCCGGGTGATGTATTGCGGTTGGATTTGCGTAATACGCTTGCGAAAAAATTAGGCATTTTGGATCCGACACAGCTGGAAAGTCTACTCCCGAATCCCGCAAAACCACACAATGAAACCACCGTGCCGACCATGCAATTCAAGCGCACGCCAATGCGGATTCTCATTGCGTTATTGTTACAAAATCCGGAATTGGTGAAATTCATACCGGATTTGGAACCGCTCAAAAACTTAGACGAGCCGGGCTACGATTTACTCGCAGAACTGACCGCACTTTGTCGTGAAAAAATTGGCATTAGTGCCGGTCAACTGCTGGAGCATTGGCGCGATACACCGCAACAAGGGACGCTTGAAAAATTGCTGGCGTGGAACCATTTGATTGAAGACGATAAGATCGAAGACACGTTCCGCGAAACATTGCGTTATTTTTATCTGCAACTGGTGGATAAGCGCATCCAATGGCTCATTGCAAAAGATCGTGCGGAAGGCTTGGATCTTAACGAAAAGCAAGAGCTTTCACATTTGTTAGTAAAAAAACAAGAAAAGAAATAGTTAAACCCTAGTAAGAATGCTAAAATCCCTAGCATTTTATCTTCACTAAATAAGTCAGCAAGGCGGATATTAAATATGGATCAAAATCCACAATCTCAATTGAAACTACTCATCGCACAAGGGAAAGAGCAAGGTTATTTAACTTATGCCGAGGTCAATGACAGCCTGCCTGAAGAATTAGTCGATGCGGATCAGATTGAAGATATTATTCAAATGATTAACGACATGGGCATTCAGGTGTTGGAAGCCGCACCGGATGCCGATGATCTGATGCTCAACGAAAATATCGCTGATGAAGATGTTGTCGAAGAAGCCACCCAAGTGTTATCCAGCGTAGAAGCAGAGCTCGGCCGCACCACCGATCCTGTACGGATGTATATGCGCGAAATGGGAAGCGTAGAATTGCTCACCCGCGAGGGCGAAATTGACATCGCCAAACGCATCGAAGAAGGCATCAACGAAGTGCAAAGCGCCGTTGCCGCCTATCCTGAAGCCATTACCCATCTCATTGAACAATATGACGCAGTGGAAAGAGGGGAAGCCCGCTTAGCGGATTTGATTACCGGTTTTGTTGATCCGAACATCATCACCGAAGCTGAGAATGCCGAATTAGAAGAAACCTTTGCGTCAGATGAAGAAAGCGAAAGTGTCGATGCGACAGATGAATTAGAGGACGAAGAAGGCAACGAAGAAAATAGCGGCGATGAAAGTGATAGTGATAACAGCATTGATCCTGAAGTTGCGCGCGAAAAATTCACCGCACTTAAAGATCAACATCAAAAAACACTGACAAGCATTGCAAAACACGGTCGCGCCTCAGCCAAAACCAAAGCGGAAATTCAAGTATTATCTGAGATTTTTACCACATTCCGCTTAGTGCCGAAACAGTTTGATGCCTTAGTGTTGCGTATGCGCGACATCATGAAGCAAGTGCGCGACCAAGAACGCACGATTCAAAGAATCGTGGTGGATAATGCCAAAATGCCAAAAGCGACTTTCCAAAAAAGCTTTATCGGACACGAAACCCAAGACGTTTGGCTGGTGAAAGCCTTAGCGGCAGGAAAGTCTTGGTCGGAAAAATTAGTGCAATATGAAGCGGATTTACGTCAGGCGATTGCCAACTTAGTTCAAATTGAACAAGACACCAACCTCACCATTCAGCAAATTCGAGACATTTGCGAACGCATTTCGCAAGGCGAACTCAAAGCGCGCCGTGCCAAAAAAGAAATGGTAGAAGCGAACCTGCGTTTGGTGATTTCCATTGCCAAAAAATACACCAACCGTGGCTTGCAGTTCCTTGATTTAATTCAAGAAGGCAATATCGGCTTAATGAAAGCCGTGGATAAATTTGAATACCGCCGTGGTTACAAATTCTCCACTTATGCCACATGGTGGATTCGTCAGGCGATTACGCGCTCTATCGCCGACCAAGCACGCACCATTCGCATTCCGGTGCATATGATTGAAACCATCAACAAACTCAATCGTATTTCTCGCCAAATGTTGCAAGAAATGGGACGTGAAGCCACACCGGAAGAACTGGCAGAGCGCATGGGAATGCCGGAAGACAAAATCCGCAAAGTGCTGAAAATCGCCAAAGAACCGATTTCCATGGAAACCCCAATCGGCGATGATGACGACTCCCATTTAGGCGATTTCATCGAAGATTCCACCTTGGAACTGCCATTGGATTCCGCCACTGCACAAAGCCTAAAAGCCGCCACACACGAAGTATTGGAAGGCTTAACGCCACGTGAAGCAAAAGTGCTTCGTATGCGTTTCGGCATCGACATGAACACCGACCACACATTAGAAGAAGTCGGCAAACAATTCGATGTGACCCGTGAACGTATTCGTCAAATCGAAGCCAAAGCACTACGCAAATTGCGCCACCCAAGCCGCTCCGAAACCTTACGCAGTTTCTTGGATGAATAGCGAACACATCAACGCACAACACCAAACAAAGAGAGGAAAGGAAACCTTCCTCTCTTTTTATTTACCCGTAGCGTGCAACAAAGCATTGTGCAACTTGAATCCCCGTAGCGTGCAACTTGTTGCACGAAAAAACGCTCATAAGGTAAATCTTTCGTGCATCAAGATGCACGCTACAATATGAATCTCCCCTTTTTGATGGCGCGCGTTTCCTAACGCGTGCCTTTTATATTAATTGGTTATTGGCACACGCTGTGAAGCGTGCGCCATTAAAAGCGTTGAATAACGTTCCGCGCGTGATTCGGTCGTGCATCAAGATGCACGCTACAATGTGAAATAACGCTCCCGTAGCGTGCAACTTGTTGCACGAAATCATAAATACCCGAAAGAGGTTGAATAGCGTTCCGTGCGTGCTTCGGTCGTGCATCAAGATGCACGCTACGCACGAAATACACACAACGTAAAAATACGCTCAAAAATCACCGCACTTTATGGATGGCTTGCGTGATAATTGCAGGAATTGTAGAATGAAACCAAACTTCAACGAACAGAGAATCCTATGCAAATCACCCTCTCATCTCCGCCTGTATTCAAACAAAAAGAGCCGTATTACACCGAGGAAGAACAACGTCTGCTCGAACAGTTAGAAAACGGCTCAGTGAAATCCATTGCACATGAACAAGTTATGGCAAATTTACGCCGAGAATTAAAGCTCGATGAAGTTTGATTACCTCATTAAATGGCATAGTGTGGCGGAGGAAAAATTACGCAGCCAAGCTTGCTACATTCTACAACAATCCCAAAATAGGCTTATTGCAGAGCATTTTTACGATGCCGTTAAAAGCGAAATAGACAAGCTTTCCTACACAGCAGACGTTTACCGGCTCAGAAAGAAAAAAGAAATTCCCCTATTGAACGGAAAATACATCGTTAAATTTCTTGTCGGCGCACACACCGTTTATATCATCGACTTCAAATCCGCAAAACAACAACATTATTCCTCACCGTAGCGTGCAACTTGTTGCACGAAATCGTGAATCACGCACCGAGGTTAAATCATTCTCTCCCGTAGCGTGCAACTTGTTGCACGAATAAAAACTCTCGTGAGGGCAATCATTCGTGCATCAAGATGCACGCTACCATGTGAAATAACGCTCCCCGTAGCGTGCAACTTGTTGCACGAAATCGTGAATGCCCGAAAGGGTTAAATAACGT
>NZ_CALIWN010000049.1:0-1491 GCF_938046485.1 uncultured Aggregatibacter sp.
CGCACGATGGGGTCGCGGAGAATTTCAAAACGCACGTTTTCAAGACAGAGCATCACCTTCTCCACGGCATAAACAAAATTTCCAAAGGCTTGGTAATCAGATATTCAAACAGTGACACAAACACGATAACCAACACCACATAAGCCATCACCGTCGAAGTCCCCCTGATAGCGCAAGCGTCCTCGCTTGTGCCATTACAATCTATTGTGGTTTCGGAGTTAGCAAAATCCCGAGGCAAGCTCACGAATAAAGTTTACCGGAAAAGTGATATTTGGCGATAAAGTGATTACCTGTTTAAGTTCTTCAATTTTCTTCTAATGACAAAAAAGTGCGGTCATAAAATCAAAAGGATTCTGAACGTTGGCTTTGCCAACGGCTCCCCAGATAGCCCCCCCTTCTGACGCGTAGTTTTATCTATCTAAAAAATAAGCAAACTGAAGCTATTCATTAAAATAGTAAAAATCTGAATCAAACGAAATTGATATTTCAGGCACGCGTTAGGAAACGCGCGCTATCGTGGGGAAAAACAATATTGGTTATTTATTCACCAATCACATGATAAAAATGTGATCACGGTCAAAATTTTGTATAGCAAACGATTGCTTGAAATTGCGTAATAGAACAAAAAAGGTAGGATTGCCGCCGATATATTCACAATCTCATCAGGAGTCACTATGAAAAATCTTGTTAAACTTTCTCTTGTCGCCCTTTTAACCGCGGCAGCAATTCCCGCCATGGCGGCCAAAACCGAACCTTATACCAATCAAGGTACCAATGCCCGTGAAATGCTCGTGGAACAACCAATCCACTGGATTTCCGTTGAGCAACTGAAAAAAGAGTTGGAAGGCAAAGCACCGATTAATGTAAGTTTTGATATTGACGATACCGTGCTATTCAGTAGCCCTTGTTTTTACCATGGGCAACAAAAATATTCTCCGGGTAAGCATGATTACTTAAAAAATCAGGATTTCTGGAATGAAGTGAATGCCGGTTGTGACCAATATTCTATTCCAAAACAAATTGCTGTGGATTTAATTAATATGCACCAAGCCCGTGGCGACCAAATTTATTTCATCACCGGACGCACTGCCGGCGATAAAGATGGCGTTACCCCAGTATTACAAAAAGCCTTTAATATTAAAGACATGCACCCGGTAGAATTCATGGGCGGGCGTGAACTTACCACGAAATACAACAAAACCCCTGGCATTATCGAACACAAAGTCACCATTCACTACGGTGACAGCGATGATGATATTCTTGCTGCCAAAGAAGCCGGCGTTCGCGGCATCCGCCTCATGCGCGCTGCTAACTCCACTTACCAACCAATGCCAACCCTTGGTGGATATGGTGAAGAAGTGTTAATTAACTCAAGCTATTAATTTTTAAAAACACATAAAAAATTGACCGCACTTTGATCTGCCCCCCCAAAAGGGGGACAGGTTAGTTAACTTAAATATTGAGCTCGGTATTGCACCGGGCTCAATCCTT
>NZ_CALIWN010000050.1:0-11988 GCF_938046485.1 uncultured Aggregatibacter sp.
CTCGCGACCCCGACCTTGGCAAGGTCGTGCTCTACCAACTGAGCTATTCCCGCATAATTATCTAGCAACGCTAAACAACGTGGCGCATTTTACGCATTTATGAATGGGAGTCAAATGAAATTTCTAAAATTTAAATCAACTGCTTAAAAAAAACTCAATTCATGCTGTTTATGAAATAAAGGCACAATTTTTATTTTTATGACTTCTTTAGGTGATCTTTGTTAAATGACATCATCCTTAACATTTTTATGAATTTAATTCATAAAAATAATAAAATATTTAAAATTGACACATATGCGCTTTCCGTTTAACTTACGGAAGTAGTATTCTTGGCTATAAATAAGGGATTTTTATGAGTTATGCAAAAGAAATTGATAATTTAAACCAGCATTTAGCGAGTTTGGATGGCAAGATTAACGTTTCCTTTGAATTTTTTCCGCCAAAAAATGAAAAGATGGAAAATCTTCTGTGGGAATCGATTCATCGTTTAAAAGTGCTAAAACCTAAGTTTGTCTCCGTTACTTACGGTGCAAACTCCGGTGAACGGGATCGTACTCACAGTGTTGTTAAAAATATTAAACAGCAGACAGGGTTAGAGGCTGCGCCTCATTTAACCGGCATTGATGCCACACCCGATGAGTTACGCGCCATTGCCAAGGATTATTGGGATAATGGCATTCGTCGCATTGTTGCATTACGCGGCGATATCCCTCCAGGTTATAACAAGCCGCCTTTCTATGCCTCAGATTTAGTGGCATTATTACGTTCTGTTGCCGATTTTGACATTTCCGTTGCGGCATATCCAGAAGTGCATCCGGAGGCGAAATCAGCACAAGCTGACCTGATCAATTTAAAAAGAAAGATTGATGCCGGCGCAAACCATGTGATTACGCAGTTTTTCTTTGATATAGACAGTTATTTACGTTTCCGAGACCGCTGTGCTTCTATTGGTATTGATACAGAAATTGTGCCGGGCATTTTGCCGGTAACAAATTTTAAACAGTTACAAAAAATGGCGTCTGTTACAAACGTCAAAATTCCGGCTTGGATGGCAAAAATGTATGATGGCTTGGATGACGATCAAACTACGCGCAATCTCGTTGCCGCCAGCATTGCCATTGATATGGTACGTGTGTTATCTCGTGAAGGCGTGAACGATTTCCACTTCTACACATTAAACCGCAGTGAATTAACTTACGCCATTTGCCATCTTTTAGGCGTTCGGGCAAGTCTTTAAATCTCCTTAAATAAAGCGCCGCAGTTAAGTGGCGCTTTTACTTTCCACTTCTCGCAATTTAAAGGGTTTTCAGTACATTTAATAACGAATCGCCAAAAGGTTTCCGCCAACCTTGTAATAACTCTGGGAGATCCTCTTTGGTGGCGTTTAACCAATGCCATTTCATTAAATTTTCTAAGCTACGTCGGCTTGCAATTAACTCTTGCGGTAAGTTTTTAGGGGTAATTTCCGTGAGTTTCTGTTGCAAGGCTTTCAGTGCCGTTTTATAGCGCGGATCATCGGTTAACCGCTGAATCATTGGAGGATAATCCTTGGGATCGATGCGCTTAACCTGTTCAAGCAACTGTAAGAGTTTTTTACCATGAATTCGCACTTCTGATGTGCTCAACCCGAGTTCTAACAATGCTGAGGTGCTTTTCGGATTATATTTTGCCACCGCCCATAAATTTTCTGAACGCACCACGAAATTTAACGCAAGATCCCGTTTCATGGCTTCTTGCGTACGCCATTTGGCGAGAATTTTTAATCGCACTAATTCCAATGAATTGAGCTTCCAGGCATTTGGAATCGCAAAATAAGCGGTGTCAGGATCTTTCCCGGAGTGTGCGCGTTTATTGAGTAAAAATTCACATTCATTTTTGACCGCACTTTGCCACTCGGTTTGCGCCAGTTGGGCTTGCATTTGTTGATATAACGGCAACAAATACCATACATCAGCTGCTGCATAGCGCAATTGCGTATCTGATAACGGACGAGACAACCAATCTGTGCGGGAAGCGCCTTTATCAATTTCAATTTGGAAATACTGTTGCACCAATGTGGCAAATCCCGGTGAATTCGCAAAGCCTAAAAAATTGGCCATTACTTGAGTATCACACATCGGTTGGGGAAGTTGTTGGAAAGTGTGTTGAAAAACTTCCAGATCTTCCCCGCAGGCATGTAACACTTTGGTCACCCGGTCATCGGCAAGTAAGGCAATGAAAGGGGAAAAATCTTGAATCATTGTTGGGTCGATGAGTGCCACCTCATCACCAGCGTAAAGCTGAACTAAGCCAAGCTGAGGGTAAAGGGTTCGGGTGCGAACAAATTCAGTGTCTAAAGCCACCGCACTTTGCTGTCTAGCGAATGCGCAAACTTCTGCCAAGGCGCTATCTTCGGTAATGAGTTTAAAGTGCGGTGGATTTTGGCATTCTTTGGGTTGAGATATCATATGTCTATTCGATTATAAAGTCAGGGTTAAGCAATTTTAGCATGTCGAGAAAAATTCGGGCGGGCACCTTAGCGTGGAATTTATGTCAGGTCAACTTTTCTTTTTGTATAAAAGGTAGCCAATGCTGTCGTGGTGTAATCATGAGAATGCGGTATGTTATGGGCAAATCAACCACGCCATTTCTAAAATGTGATCTCGATCTAATTTTATTTTAGGCGTATAATGCGACGCAGTTTTTTTATGTGATGATGAAGACATCGCACATATTAATAAAAATTTTATAATACAAATAGTTACGGAGAATTTTAATGTCTAGAAGACTCAGAAGAACGAAAATTGTATGTACTATGGGGCCGGCAACCGACCGTGGTAACAATTTGGAAAAAATTATTGCCGCTGGGGCGAATGTCGTGCGCATGAACTTCTCGCATGGGACACCGGAAGACCATATTGCTCGTGCTGAGAAAGTACGCGAAATTGCGAAGAAATTAGGAAAAACGGTTGCGATCTTAGGTGACTTACAGGGCCCGAAAATTCGGGTATCTACCTTTAAAGACGGTAAAATTTTCTTAAATATCGGCGACAAATTTGTTTTAGATGCTGAGTTACCGAAAGGTGAGGGAACACAAGAAGTTGTTGGTTTAGACTATAAAACCTTACCTCAAGATGTCGTACCGGGCGATATTCTTTTATTAGACGATGGTCGCGTTCAATTAAAAGTGTTATCCACCGAAGGCGCAAAAGTTTTCACCGAGGTAACCGTTGGTGGACCTTTATCAAATAATAAAGGTATCAATAAATTAGGTGGTGGTTTATCAGCTGATGCACTAACTGAGAAAGATAAAGCTGATATTATCACCGCTGCCCGCATTGGGGTGGATTATTTGGCCGTTTCTTTCCCGCGTTCCGGCGAGGACTTAAATTATGCCCGTCAATTAGCGAGAGAGGCTGGCTTAAATGCAAAAATTGTTGCCAAAGTGGAACGTGCCGAAGCGGTAGCTACCGATGAAGCGATGGATGATATCATTTTAGCGTCTGATGTTATCATGGTTGCCCGCGGGGACTTAGGGGTTGAAATCGGTGATCCGGAATTAGTTGCCGTTCAGAAAAAATTGATTCGTCGTTCTCGTCAATTAAATCGTGTGGTGATTACTGCAACGCAAATGATGGAATCGATGATCAGCAATCCAATGCCAACCCGCGCAGAAGTTATGGACGTGGCAAATGCCGTATTAGACGGTACTGACGCGGTTATGCTGTCTGCGGAAACAGCTGCAGGTCAATATCCAGCGGAAACGGTGGCGTCTATGGCAAAAGTGTGCTTAGGGGCAGAAAAAATGCCGGGAGCCAGCGTGTCACACCATCGTATAAATATCGAATTTGATGATATTGAGGAAACGATTGCAATGTCAGCGATGTTCGCAGCGAATCATATGAAAGGGGTGAGTGCTATTATTGCAATGAGTAGTAGTGGTCGTACGCCATTGTTAATGTCTCGAATCAGTTCTGGTTTGCCTATTTTTGCATTATCTCGTCACCAAGAAACCTTAAATTTATGTGCGTTATATCGCGGTGTAACACCGGTGCTTTATGATGACATCAGCCGTACAATGGAAGGGGCGCAAAAAGCCATTTCCTTGTTAAAAGATAAAGGCTTCTTAATGGCAGGGGATGTAGTGTTATTAACTCAAGGGGCAGAATTTGCAGACGGCGGTTCAAATACCTGCCGTATTCTGACAGTAGAGTAATTGTTAAAGAAGGCTTAGTAAGTTTACTAAGCCTTCTGTTTTTATGAAATCGATTAAATAGGGTTAATTTTCACCGCACTTAATGTTCACTGCGCTTAATTTTTTACCGCGCTTAATTTTTTACCACACTGGGTCTTCACCGTGTTTTATACTGTTTACCGCTTTTATGCGACCCATTCTGTTCGCATATACGTCAATCGGTCAAGCCCTGTAATAAAGTGGCTTAAGTCTTGTTCCTCAGGTCGATGAATATAGGCAATCTCACCGAGTAATGGCGCGTCTATTTTTTGTTTTAATGTTTCAATAATTTCAGCATAATGACCGAGGCCGGGGTTAATTCGATTTGCAACCCATCCCAATAGTGGCAGATTCTTGCTAAGTATTGACTGCACAGTCAATAAGGCATGATTAATACAGCCTTCTTTAATTCCCACCACGACGATAGTTGGCATATTGTGTTCAGCAACCCAGTCGGCAAAACTATAGTCTTTATTAATGGGCGTCAACCAACCGAAAGCCCCTTCGACAGCAACCGAGGAATATTTTGCGGATAGCCGTGCCAAATCTGCATTAAGCTTCTCGATTTTAACTCGTTGACTTTCTTCTGTTAAAATAGGGATAGTATGCAAGAACGTGTAACTATTGACTTCTTCATAGGTAATATTTTCGCTTGTGCTATTCATCAACGTTAGAACATCAGAATTATCTTTCGTTTCATAGTCACTTTCTTCCTGCAAAGACTTCAGCGAATATATCGGTTCATCTTGCCCGAATGCAATTGGCTTGTACCCAACGACTTTAATGCCCGCTTTTTGCAAAGCTTGCATGATTGCACGTGTTACAATCGTTTTGCCAACATTCGTATCAGTTCCTGTGATAAAAAAACTACTCATCATCATCCTCTTTTCTACTTTAGTCGTGAGATTCTAGATGAAAAAGGGTGATGTTATTTTGAGATAAAACAATATTTAATAAATTTATCGATCTTTTTACATAAAATACATGAAGATATCCCGATTATTTATGCTTTCATGTCATCAAAATAAATACGGATTAATCAGGAAGGATTTTGATTCAAATGAGATGTGTCTGCCATCTGTATTGCCTTAAAAATAAAAGCATCAATAGATTTTGGTAAATTTTCTAACTTAAGGTAAACTAGTACAGTTCTAGAAAAATGGATTAAATTTGAGGTATATATGACAAAAATTGCATCAATTGTAGATGTGCTACAGGGCAAAATCGCAATTGGCGAAAAAGTGACTGTACGCGGTTGGGTACGCACCCGTCGCGATTCCAAAGCCGGCCTATCTTTCCTTGCCGTTTATGACGGTTCTTGCTTTGCCCCCATTCAAGCCATCGTAAACAATGATATCGTTAATTATGAATCTGAAGTATTGCGTTTAACTACCGGTTGTTCCGTCATTGTAACAGGGACAGTGGTTGAATCACCGGCTGAAGGTCAAGCCGTTGAGTTACAAGCAGAGAAGGTGGAAGTTACCGGCTGGGTCGAAGATCCGGAAACCTATCCAATGGCAGCAAAACGCCATTCCATTGAATATTTACGCGAAGTTGCCCACCTTCGCCCTCGAACCAATATCATTGGTGCCGTTGCACGTGTACGTCACTGCTTAGCGCAAGCCATTCATCGCTTCTTCCACGAGCAAGGTTTCTATTGGGTGGCAACGCCGTTAATCACTGCTTCCGACACGGAAGGTGCGGGTGAAATGTTCCGCGTTTCTACGTTAGATTTAGAAAACTTACCACGCACAGATAAAGGTGCGGTGGATTTTAGCCAAGATTTCTTCGGTAAAGAATCATTCTTAACCGTATCCGGTCAATTAAACGGTGAAACTTACGCTTGTGCATTAAGTAAAATCTATACGTTTGGCCCAACGTTCCGCGCTGAAAATTCCAACACAACCCGTCACTTAGCGGAATTCTGGATGATTGAACCGGAAGTGGCTTTCGCAACGCTCGCCGACAACGCAAAACTTGCCGAAGATATGTTGAAATATGTTTTCCGTGCAGTCTTAACAGAACGTCGTGATGACTTGGAATTCTTTGCTAAACATGTTGACAGCGATGTCATTAATCGCTTGGAACGTTTCATTCATTCCGATTTTGCCCAAGTAGATTACACCGATGCCATTGAGATTTTATTGAAATCCGGCAAAACCTTTGAATTCCCGGTTTCTTGGGGAATCGACCTTTCTTCCGAACATGAACGCTATTTAGCGGAAGAATATTTCAAATCGCCTGTTGTGGTGAAAAACTATCCGAAAGACATCAAAGCCTTCTATATGCGTTTAAACGATGACGGAAAAACTGTTGCAGCGATGGATGTGTTAGCACCGGGAATCGGTGAAATCATTGGTGGTTCACAACGTGAAGAACGTTTAGATGTGCTAGATAAACGGATGGAAGAAATGGGCTTAAACCCTGAAGATTATTGGTGGTACCGCGATTTACGCCGTTATGGCACCGTGCCGCATTCCGGCTTTGGTTTAGGTTTTGAACGTCTCATTGTTTATGTGACAGGGTTGCAAAACATTCGTGATGTGATTCCATTCCCACGTGCACCACGCAACGCAAACTTCTAATTCTAGCAAGAAATAAAAATCCCCTTATTCGTTACGAAAAGGGGATTTTTTATGGAGATTGGCTTAAGCAGAATTATTGTGCTTTAGCATTTCCATTAAATTTTTTCTCTAATGCAAGGCTTTGCTCTTGTAGTTTCGCCATGGCATCTTTTAATTTTTCTGCTTTTGCTAAATAAGCTTTTTGTTGTTCTTCCGTTGGCTCGCTTAAGCTCACATTCGCTTGATCAACCAATAAATCGCTTGCTAAGCTAAGCACAGTTTTTGTTTGTTCTTTGACTTCATTAATTGAAGCAGATTGAATTTTTAACGATTCTAAGCTAGCAATTGTGTTTTTTACAGAGTTATTAAAGGTGTCAATCGCTTCTTGAATCTTTTTATTGTCTTTGGCTTGTACCGCCACCATAAGATCTTGTTGGAATTTTTGTTGGGATTGGAGCTGTGTTTGCTCTTGGTTTCTGTTCCATTCAATTAACGCATTATAATCAGCCGTTTCAACTGCAGGATCTACCGCTTTATCACAAGCTGCCAAAAAAACAGCAAATAAAGCAACGGCGCCAAATTTAATTAATTTTTTCATAATCTATCCTTTATGTAATAGTGGTATATAAAGAAAACTCCAGAGACCATCTGGAGTTTTTATCAATTATGCACGTTTGAAGTCAATGTGCACAAGTTTCGGCTTAAATGGGTGACGTTGCATTGCTTGCACTTTCACAGCCACCTCTTTACCATCAATCACTAATGTGATGACGTCAGAATAGAAAGAATCATGCGCTTGCGCATTGTTTAATTCATCATGACTTAAAATGATAGATACAGGCTCTTCCTTGCCACCATAAACGATAGCCGGGATTTGACCGTTGTGACGCAGGCGGCGGCTCGCACCCTTACCTTGCGCTGTACGAACTTCAGCGTTGAATTTAAATGCCATTTTAGTGTTCTCTTTTTAAAGATTTAAACGAATAAAAATCGCAGGCGACCCAGCGATTTCACAAAACTTGCTCAAAGTCTGAACTTTGAGGTTGGCGATTATAATAAATTCGTATAGGTAATGCAAACTCAATCAAGCACTTTTTCCTAGCTATATTCAGGCAAGATGGGATAAAATAGGCAGGTTATTTTTAGTTTTAGGACGCTTTTATTCATGGAATTTCTGATTAATTTTTTTAGCAATTACGGTTATTTCGCCGTGTTATTTGTTTTGATTATCTGTGGTTTTGGCGTACCGATTCCGGAAGATATTACATTAGTTTCCGGCGGCGTTATTTCTGGTTTGGGATATGCTAATGTGCATATCATGTTGGTCGTAAGCTTGCTTGGTGTGTTGCTAGGCGATAGCACGATGTATTGGCTTGGTCGTATTTATGGTACTAAAATTCTACGTTTTAGACCTATTCGTCGCTTTTTGACTTTAGATCGTTTGCGCATGGTACGTAGTAAATTCGATCAATATGGCAATCGTGTGTTATTTGTCGCGCGATTTTTACCCGGTTTACGCGCCCCGATTTACATGGTTGCCGGAATTACCCGACGGGTGAGTTTTACGCGTTTTGTATTATTGGATTTCTGTGCTGCGATTATTTCCGTGCCAATTTGGGTTTATCTCGGTGATTTTGGTGCCAGCAATTTAGATTGGCTACACGCACAAATTAAGAAAGGCCAATCAGTGATTTATATCTTAATCGCGCTCCTTGTTGTTTATCTTGGTTGGAAATGGCATAAAAATCGTAAGAAAGCCCAACAAAGTTAAATGAGTCCTGCGAGAGGATGGAGATGTCTCCAGCAATGAGAGCGTAGAGTAGAGTCGCCGATTTTGATGACAAATCGGCGTTAACACAGCTTAAAAGTGCGGTCAGTTTTCAAAGTAATTTTTAATACGGTGATAAAAACGTAGCCGCACGTTATCCCAAAAAGAAACTTGTCTTATCCCAATAATTTCTTCCAAATCTCCCGCACAAACACCCGTTCCACACAAAATTCCGCCCTGTCCACCACAGAGGGTAAACCGAGTAAATTCAAATGGTGAATACGGTTGCGCAGATCCACATAACATTGTTTTAAACGTTCGCTGTCGGCATCGGAGATTACACCATATTCCGCCATGATTTCGAAAATCCGCACGTTATCTGACCAACGGGTGAGTGCGGGCTGTTGCGGCGAATGCGCCAACACTAAATATTGGGCGATAAATTCAATGTCCGTAATGCCGCCTTGGTCGGTTTTAATGTTGAATTGGGCGTCATCATGTTTCGCCAAATGTTCATACATTTTTTCCCGCATTTCGCCGACATCCTGTTTCAGTTGAACTAAGTCACGTGGGGCAGAAAGCACTCTGTGGCGAATGGTTTCAAATTCGTCTCGGAGTTTCTGTTCGCCGAACACCGCGCGGCTACGCACCAAGGCTTGTTTTTCCCAGGTCCAGGCTTCGTTTAGTTGATAGTTTTCAAAGGCGGAGAAAGAGCAACCAAGCAATCCCGCATCGCCTGACGGGCGTAGGCGCATATCCACGTCATATAAAATCCCTGCGCTGGTATTCATGCTGAAAATACTGACGATTTTTTGCGCCAAACGTAAATAGAATTGGTTGCTATCGATGACTTTTTTGCCGCCAACGGTTTGGCTGTTGCCGGCAGGATCGTATAAGAAGACGAGATCTAAGTCAGATTTATAGCCCAATTCTATACCACCCAATTTGCCGTAGCCCACTACGAGGAAGTTTTTCTCCCCTTCCGCCAAATGTTCGGGCACACCAAAACGCACAGCGATTTGTTGCCACGCCAAATTGACCACCGCGCCGATAATTGCCTCCGCCAAATAGGTGAGATGATCGCTCACTTTCATTACCGGCAACACGCCGAGAATATCAGCGGCGGCAATGCGGAGCAGGGCAGCGTGCTTAAACTGGCGCAAGCCGTCGATAAATTGTTCTTCGTCATCTTGCGGCAGACGCAATAAATATTGCTGTAATTCGAAAGCGTACTCGGTAAAGTGCGGTGGATTTCGCAGGGATTTTTGATCGAGCAATTCATCGAGCAAAATCGGGTGGCGCGCCACTTGTTCCGCAATAAATTTTGATTGGGCACACAGTTCGATAAGCTGCGTCAAGGCTTGCGGATTCTCTGCCAACAGTTCGAGGTAAGTGGTACGCGTGAGAATTTTTTCAATAATCGTCAAAATCCGCGGCAGTAAAACAGGGCTGTTGGGCGTGTGTAAAACTTGTTCCAGCAGGTTTGGCATTAAGCGATTGAGCACTGCCCGCCCGCGCACACCAATAGCATAACGGGGCAGCTCGTTGCGAAATTGCAACAGGCGATCCAACACCTCATCTTGTTCCGTCTCCGGCACACCGTTTTGTTGCAAAATGCCGAGCAATTCCTGTTCGTCAAAATCCGTTTCGAGGAAATCTTCCCACGCATTTTCCGATGTATTTTCTTCTTGCTCATCGCCAATTAATGACTGAAAAACCGACCGCACTTTGCGCTGATGTTCTTGTAACACAGCGAGAAAACTCGCCCAATCGTGAATCGGGTAGGTGACGGAAACACTTTCTTGTTGCGCATCCCATTGGGTAAATTCCGCGCAGGCGAAGATTAAACGTTGACGATCCCATTCGTTATCGGGCAGTTGTTGGGTTTGTTGATCTTTGATGGCTTGCAGCACATTTTCCGCGCGACGTAGAAATAAATAGGCGTGGCGCAAATCGGATTCCTGTTCGATGGAAATCAAATTCAGCCTGCTCAGTTCCGGCAATAAATTCAGCAATTCGTGCTGCTGCAAGGCAATTTCCCGCCCACCGCGAATTAACTGGAAAACCTGCACGATAAACTCAATTTCACGAATGCCGCCCGCGCCCAATTTTATGTTATCGGTGAGGTTGCGGCGGCGTACTTCCCGTTCGATTTTTTGTTTCATCTCACGCAACGCCTGAATCACGCTGAAATCAATGTAGCGACGATATACAAACGGGCGCAATAAATTCTGTAGAACGGCAACATTGGGATCCGTTGATTGTGCACCTAAAATGCGACCTTTGATCATGGCGTAACGTTCCCAATCGCGCCCTTGATCCTGATAATACTGCTCCATGGCGTTAAAACTGAGTGCCAGCGCGCCACTGTCGCCAAAGGGACGTAAACGCATATCCGTACGGTACACAAAGCCATCGGCGGTGTATTGATCCAACGCGTTAATCAAGCGTTGCCCCAAACGAGTGAAAAACTTCGCATTATCCACACTGCGGCGTGCCCCCACGGTTTCTCCTTGGCTTGGATAAGTAAAAATCAAATCAATGTCGGAAGAAAAATTCAGCTCAAAGCCACCAAGTTTGCCCATGCCGAGAATATATAGCTGCTGCGCGTTGCCCTGCGCATCCATCGGCGTGCCCATTTCTTCACAAGCCCGTGCATAAAGCCAATCGCGCGCACCAATAATCAGACTTTCCGCCAGTTGCGATAAACGAATAAAAACCTGTTCCACCGTGGCGAAATTGAGACTTTGGCAAACACTCAGCTTCACCATTTCACGGGAGCGAAACAGACGTAATTCCCGATAAAGTTGCTCTTCCGTTTGCACATGCTGTAACACCTCATCCAACCGCTCGGCGTACTGGTCACAGTCCTCAAACTGCGGTAGTTTTTCCCAACATTTTGCTAAAAACGCAGGCTGTTTCTGCCACGCCTCCGCCACAAAATCGGACATCGCCACCGCCACCGCGATTTGCCCGATATTCGTTGCGGGATCTTCTCTTTGTTGTTCGATTTGTTCAAACAAGGTGGAATCAAATTTTTCCGGAAAAGAGTGAATTAAAACCTCGGCGAGAGAATGGAGTTTATCGGTAAATTGAGCAACAAAAGACATGGTGAATCCTTATGAAAAATGGTGCGTAAACTTTAGCATGAAATGGGGAAAATTTCAGGGGAGAAAAGTGTGATTGCTATCTCAGAATGAGAGAAAGGTGTTAGATGATATGCAATATTTTTGATACGCTCTAACCACGAATAAGTGTGATGTTATGTTTCTAAAAAATCTAAATTAATTCTTAAAGAAACCACACTTTATTTATTAAATAAAAATAATACTGTATTAAACCTTAGGAAACTGCCATGTCCCAATCTGTTACCCGCTACGCCCATTCCGCCCAAGACGAACTCGGCAATCTCTTGCCTTACGAACATTGGCAAACCTTGCAAA